>CAXUIV010000634.1:0-2934 GCA_964250875.1 uncultured bacterium | reverse complement strand
GGCAAGCAAGCCCGGTCGTTGATTCTCCACACCCCGTTTCCAAGTGAACTGCGAGACGCGATCGCCAGCGCTTATCAGAAATTGTGCGATCGCTATGGCCCTGACACCGATGTCGCAGTTCGTTCCAGTGCTACGGCTGAAGATCTGCCGGATGCCAGTTTTGCTGGTCAGCAGGAGAGCTACCTCAACGTTCATACCGTTCCTGGAGTGTTGGCAGCTTGTCATCGCTGCTTTGCCTCCCTGTTTACCGACCGGGCTATTTCCTATCGCCAAAGTAGGGGCTTTGACCACTTGAGTGTTGCCCTCTCTACCGGGGTGCAAAAGATGGTGCGTTCGGACTTGGCCGCTTCCGGAGTTATGTTTTCGATTGACACTGAGACCGGCTTTAAAAATGCCGCGTTGATCACAGCCGCCTACGGTTTAGGGGAGAACGTTGTGCAGGGGGCTGTCAACCCCGATGAGTATTTGGTGTTCAAACCGACGTTAAAACAAGGCTTTCGTCCGATTCTGGATCGGAAGCTGGGTTCTAAAGCCCTCAAAATGGTGTACGACGAAGGCTCCAAGTTTACGAAGAATGTGCCAGTCAGCCGCCGCGAACGGGCAAAATTTACCCTCTCGGATGACGAGATTCTACAACTAGCACGTTGGGCATGTTTGATTGAGGACCACTATTCCCAAGTACACGGCACCTACACGCCGATGGACATTGAGTGGGCGAAGGATGGCATTACTGGCGAATTGTTCATCGTTCAAGCGCGTCCGGAGACGGTGCAGTCACGGAAAGCCCAAAACGTCCTGCGGAGTTATCACTTTGTTGAGGATGTCATCTCCTCGCCTCTAGTGGTTGGTCGCAGTATTGGGGAAGCTATTGGTCAAGGCAAAGCCAGGGTAATTTTAGACACTGAACAAATTGACGAGGTGCAGGCTGGGGAAGTTTTAGTCACAGATAAAACCGATCCAGACTGGGAACCAATTATGCGAAAAGCGAGTGCGATCGTCACCAACCAAGGTGGACGCACCTGCCACGCGGCGATTATTGCTAGAGAGATTGGGATTCCGGCGATCGTCGGTTGCGACAATGCCACAACCGTTTTGCAGCCCGGTCAAGAGGTGACGGTTTCTTGTGCGGAAGGAGAAGATGGCCGGGTTTATCCGGGTTTATTGCCTTTTGAAATCCGAGAAGTGCTGTTGGAAAACCTGCCTCGCACTCGCACCAAGATCATGATGAACGTAGGCAACCCGGAGGAAGCTTTTAGTCTTGCGGCCATTCCTAATGATGGGGTAGGGTTAGCGCGGTCAGAGTTCATCATTGCTAACCATATTAAGATCCACCCCTTGGCCTTGATTCACTTTGATCAGCTAGAGGATGAGGCTAAAGCTAAGATTGCTGAGGTGACAGCCCTCTACACAGATCGAACTCAGTACTTTGTTGATAAGTTGGCTCAAGGCGTGGGGAAGATTGCCGCTGCCTTCTATCCCAAGCCTGTGGTGGTGCGGATGTCAGACCTTAAGAGTAATGAATATGCCAATCTGATCGGTGGTAAACAGTTTGAGCCGAAGGAAGAGAACCCGATGCTTAGCTGGCGCGGGGCTTCTCGTTACTACGATGAGCGCTATCGTGCTGCTTACGCCTTGGAGTGTCAGGCTTTGAAGCGGGTGCGGGATGAAATGGGGCTGACGAATGTGATTCCGATGATTCCGTTCTGCCGTACACCTGATGAAGGCCGCAAGGTGATAGCAGAGATGGCGCAGCACGGTTTACAGCAGGGTCAGAATGGCCTACAGGTTTATGTCATGTGTGAGCTACCCAGCAACGTGCTGATGGCTGAGGAGTTTGCTGAGGTATTTGATGGGTTCTCTATTGGTTCTAACGATCTGACTCAACTGGTGCTGGGGTTAGACCGTGATTCAGCCCTAGTTGCCCACTTGTTTGATGAGCGTAATGAGGCTGTGAAGCGAATGGTAGAGATGGCGATCGCGGCAGCGAAAAAGAAAGGTCGCAAGATCGGCATTTGCGGTCAGGCACCGAGTGACTACCCTGAGTTTGCTCAGTTCCTAGTGGAGTTAGGGATTGACTCCATGAGTCTGAATCCAGATTCTGTCCTGAAAACGCTGCTGACGGTAGCTGAAGTAGAAAGGACAAAAGAGATAAAGAAATAAGTAGGGGCTTCTCGTTCCCTAGTTTTATCGTTACTGCTCAGGCTGGAGTAGGAGTGACTTAGGTTTAACTCTATACGTCCAAAATTTGGTTCATCGTTAAGGTCAATTCTGGGAAGGTGCGAGAAAGAATGCGATCGTCTCCCTTAAATGCAGTGGACTGATACACCCCTTCATCCAGTAAGTAAACAAAAACGGTGGGTGTTTTAGGGTTGCCGAGATAGGTTCTGCTGCCAATGGCGAGATAGTCTACAATCCAGTATTCAGTGATACCCAAGCGTTGATACTCATCGAGTTTGTCAATGTAGTCGTCTTCCCAGTTGGTTGAAACCACCTCTACCGCTAATTGAATCGGCTGGTCTAAAGCACCATAAGCACTCCGCTCAGAACGCCACACTGTCTTACTAATGACACTGACATCTGGATTGCGCCCTCGGTTTTCAGATGTTTGAATAACGGCTGTATTATTGACAACATAATCGAGTTTCAACCGCCTAATCTCATCATTGAAGGCAAACAGAATGAAAAAGTCAACATCATCATGTTGGTGTGTTGCTCTCATCTCAAGCATCTCTCCATCGACCAGTTCATACCGTCCATCTTCGGGATATTGTTCAAGAAATTGTTCAAAAGTGAGCTTTTGTTTTGTAAAAATTGTCATCGTAAGTTCCTCCGTGCTTTTAATCTCTAATTTTATAGATTTTAGAGGGTAATTGACCTACATCTCCATAAACATCCTCATCAATATAAAGGCGAATGAATAGAGCATCGTCAGAT
>CAXUIV010000633.1:0-2953 GCA_964250875.1 uncultured bacterium | reverse complement strand
TAGGTGAAAAAGAAGTTTTTATTAGAGAAATATCAGGCAAAAAAGAATCTACAGGGACCAGATATCTCCCAGCTTCCCCTAAAAATCTGAGTGTATTTTTAACTAGGGCTGGCGGCAAAGCTTGATTGAGAAGGCGGGCCTCAGCTACTTCATTATTTGTTAGACGTACACCAGGTATAACTACCCCTGTCGTACTAATAATCAACGCAATCAAAATTGAAAATCCTAGCTTGAAGAACCTTTGAAGTCTAGTCATAGAGTTTTAATCTTTTAAATGTAATTAGGCTGTCGCGATCCCGCAGCGGAAGTCATCTGAGTAGCGAGGTCGTCCAACCCATGTCAGTGCTATCTAGCTGAGCTTCTGAGGAATCTAAGGTTAGTTTTCCCCTTAAACAGGCAATGCTCACAGCTCTCATCAGCAATTGCAAAACTTTGAGCCTTGCCGCTATGACGAGCATCAACCTAATCCTCGTTACCTTTATGTATACAAAGTTTTAAATAAGACAATTAAACAATAGCGAACGCGCACGATTTGACTTCAACATTATCGTCTATCGTCTCTGGACTTGACAAGTTGCAAGAAGTGCGTTCGTATACACGAGAGGTACTAAGTGCTACTTCGAACATATTGTTGAAGCTCTCAGACCACCAATTGATGGAGAAAATTCACAACTACCCTGGCACTCACCATGTTGAAGGTTCGCGGCTCTAACCTGGAGACGAAGATTTAGACGGTGCCCTATTGATGGAGGGTGGTTTATGCCGTGAGTGGCATATTGAAATCAGCTCTTCAAACGACTTTGGAAGAACTTGATGGCATCGCGAATGACTGCCGGTTCTAGTAAAGCCGTGCCGTGGGCAGTGCCGTTAAGCACTACCAGCCTGTGGTTTTGAGAAGGCGAAAGGGCGTTAATTTGTTGCGGACCCGACCCGGCGATGCTGTCGTCGCGGCTGTGGTAAATGATCAGGTCTCTGCGATACGAGCGGGCTGCTGCCAGAGCGTCCAGACCATTGTAGTTAGCTCCAGGCGAAAACAAAGCCAAGGCTTTCACTCGATTGGGGTGTGAGGCAGCATAGATGAGGGCGTTGTTGGCACCATAGGAAGCTCCAGCTAGACCAACCGGCAGTTGCTTGGGGAAGCTAGCGACAGCAGCAGTAATGTCTTCTGCTGTCTGCCAAGGGGCATCATCACCAGTTGGTCCAGGTCCTTGAGTCGAACGTCCAGCGCCGCGTTGGTCAATTGCTAGAACGGTGAAGCCCGATTGCTGAAGTGCTGTAGCCAACGGTTTCCAGTCCGCAGATGTTCCGTCCCTTTGATGCAGCAGAACAATAGCGCCTCGTGCCATGCCTGACGGTTGGTAGAGGTCTCCTACGATAGTCCAGCGATCGCTCGTTTTGAGCTTGACTTCCTCCTCAGACACACTCCGTTGGGCTACTGGTTGCACTGTTGGGGCAGTTAGATGCTCTGACTGTGCTGTGCAGGCGGCTAGGAGTTCTAGGCTGGTGACAGCTATGACCAACCTTGCCAGCGTGACAGGAAGGCCGTGATACCAGTCCGAGCGTTGCTGGGTACGAGAAACATCCACCATATTATTCTTGCCTGAACTAGACTGAGGCTGACTCACAAGTTATACGTAGCACTCTCAACACTGGATGGGAATAGGATGAGTGTATCGACAATGCGCTGACTTGCTATGCCCTCACCTTTTTTGGGAATGAATCCCTACCTGGAACATCCTGATCGCTGGTCAACTGTTCACAATCGCCTGATTGTAGCAATTGCAGATGTGCTGACACCTCAGCTTCTACCAAAGTACCAGGTCGATATTGAGAAGCGGATCTATGAGGTAGTTGGAGCCAATTCTCTACTAGTGGGTAGGTCTGATGTCAGTGTTCAACGTCCTCGCAATTTCTCTGAGCTAACAAATGTTGTTGTTGCTCCTTCTCCGACTGAACCCGTTACAATAACAGTCCCAATGACGGAGGAAGTGCAAGAGTCGTATTTGGAGGTGAAAGAGGCTGCGACGAAAGAGGTCATTACCGCAATTGAGATTCTCTCACCAACGAATAAACAAGGAGACGGACGACAAAAATATGAAAAAAAACGCCAGCGAGTGCTTAGTAGCCGAACTCATCTGGTTGAAGTCGATCTGCTTCGAACTGGCAAGCCACTGCCTATAGTAGAAAATTTGGTGCAGACTCACTATCGAATTTTGGTGAGCCGTTCAAACCATCGCCCTTCAGCAGACTTATACCTGTTTAACCTACCTGACAGGATTCCCTGTTTTCACCTGCCACTGCGATCGCCAGATCCAGAACCAGTTATCGATCTGCAAACTCTAGTAAACGATGTGTATGAGCGCTCAGGCTATGACTACTTCATTGACTACCAAGTCGATCCACTGCCACCTCTGTCCGAAGCGGATGCCATTTGGCTTAATGCCTTGCTGCACAGTAAGGGTTTGCGTTAGGCGTAGAATTTAATGGTTATTCGGCAGTGACAACGGCTGAAGAAGTGACTGGAGTCATACGCCCCGCTTGCATGTAAACAGATAACTTCAACGAATCTTCTCCAACCATAGCACTAGTAACTTCGCTCATCACTGCAATGCCTCTCTCACTCTTAACCTCACCGCAAACCCACGCGCATGCCTCTGCACTCCCTCAACCTGAGGGTAAACCTGCAAAAATCCCAGTTCAATCGGTTCACCTACTAGACCCAAAATGGCTGACTTCAACTCCTTCTTAGCATCCGGTCTAGCAATCAGCGAAACTGAGACACCGTGCTGAAACGCCTCCTGTACCCGCTCTCGCCAATCTGCATCGTGAAGCCAAACTTGACGTTCATTCACCTGTAGGACATCAAGTAACAGCTCTCGATCTGCATCAGGAAGGATGGTGAATGGGTTGTATGAGGACAAGGCACGTGATCGCAGAATATTCCCCCTAGGCC
>CAXUIV010000632.1:0-2974 GCA_964250875.1 uncultured bacterium | reverse complement strand
AAAACATTTCCTGTCAAATAGGCGACTGCTACAACAGTTTCTGGTAAGTTAGCGTGAGTAATGTTCCCCTCCTTGCAGATGGTGTCGCTATGTCGGTCTGCGAATTTAAACCCGGTCTAGAAGGCATTGCCGCTGCCGAATCTAGTATCAGCTACGTTGATGGACAACAGGGGATACTGGAATACCGTGGTATCCGCGTTGAAGAACTTGCCGAAAAAAGTAGCTTTCTCGAAACCTCGTATCTCTTGATCTGGGGCGAACTACCAAATAAGCAGGAACTCGAAGAGTTTGAATACGAAGTGCGCCACCATCGACGGATCAAGTATCGAATTCGGGACATGATGAAATGCTTTCCCGAATCCGGTCACCCAATGGACGCCCTTCAAGCTTCAGCTGCGGCACTCGGTCTGTTCTACTCTCGCCGCGATTTGGATAATCCAGCATATGTCCACGCTGCTGTCGTCCGGCTATTAGCTAAAATTCCGACGATGGTGGCAGCGTTTCAGTTAATGCGAAAAGGCAACGATCCAGTACGACCACGCGATGATCTGGACTATGCTACCAACTTCCTTTACATGCTGAATGAGCGGGAACCAGATCCCCTAGCCGCTCATATCTTCGATGTTTGCTTGATGCTCCATGCTGAACATACGATGAATGCCTCCACTTTCAGCGCGAGGGTGACTGCTTCTACTCTTACCGATCCCTACGCTGTCGTTGCTTCAGCCGTTGGAACGCTGGGAGGACCACTGCATGGTGGAGCTAATGAAGAAGTTATTGGCATGCTGGAGGAAATTGGCTCGGTAGAAAACGTTCGTCCTTATCTGGAGGAACGACTACAGCGCAAAGCCAAGATTATGGGCTTTGGTCATCGTGTCTATAAAGTGAAGGATCCTAGGGCCACTATCTTACAGGAGCTGGCAGAAAAGCTGTTTGCGAAGTTCGGTCATGACAAGTACTATGACATTGCCGTTGAGATGGAGCGGGTGATAGAGGAAAAACTGAGCCAGAAAGGGATTTATCCTAACGTAGACTTTTATTCGGGTCTAGTCTACCGGAAATTAGGTATTCCTACCGATTTGTTCACACCAGTATTTGCGATCGCCCGGGTTGCTGGTTGGCTAGCTCACTGGAAAGAACAACTGTCAGAGAACCGCATTTTCCGTCCTACTCAGGTCTATCAAGGTCTCCGTGACGTACATTACAATCCTATTGACCAACGGTGAGGCGCATGGGGCATAGGGCATGGGGCATGATTGAAAATTAGAGTGGGCGGTGCCCACCCGACTGCTTGATGGGGATCTTTATCGAAGTGATAAGCAAAACCGCTCATTCTCCGTTCTTTGCCGCAAACCAACAGCGATATACTAAGCAGTGGGATGGCAGAAAATCTTCACACTGTTACTTAGGTGAGTGCAGCACAGGGTGAATTGCAGGTGTTGACTTGACAGCCCGTCATAAATAACCTTGATATGGCTTGAAGAGCGGAAACATGAAAGGAATTGACCTTCAAGGAAGTTTTATTCAAAGCGTGATGGATTTGGGCCTGCCATCTGGGGCAGCTAAAGCCATCTGGATGCCAGTACCAATGGGTTTAATGCTGATTGGGGCAACAGTAGGGGTGCTGGTCACCACTTGGCTAGAACGGAAGATTTCAGCAGCAGCGCAGCAGCGGATTGGCCCCGACTTTATGGGACCTTTTGGGTTACTAGCTCCTGTGGCAGATGGCCTCAAGCTCGTCTTTAAAGAAGATATTGTTCCAGCTAGTGCAGACTCTCTACTGTTCACTCTTGGGCCGATAGTTGTCGTGATTCCGGTATTCCTGTCTTACCTGATCGTGCCGTTTGGACAGAATTTAGTGATTACTGATGTCGGCACAGGGGTATTTTTGTGGATTGCGTTGTCTAGCATTCAGCCGATTGGTTTACTGATGGCTGGCTACTCATCTAACAATAAATACGCGCTCTTGGGAGGCTTGCGAGCAGCGGCTCAGTCGATCAGCTACGAAATTCCCTTGGCACTTTCTGTGTTGGCGATCGTCATGATGTCCAATAGCCTCAGCACCATTGATATTGTGGAGCAGCAGTCGGGCTATGGAATTCTAGGCTGGAATGTTTGGCGGCAACCCGTCGGTTTTGTGATCTTTTGGATCGCAGCCCTAGCCGAGTGTGAGCGACTGCCCTTCGATCTGCCCGAAGCTGAAGAGGAACTGGTAGCTGGCTACCAGACTGAGTACGCTGGGATGAAATTCGGTCTATTCTACCTAGGTTCCTACGTCAATCTGGTGCTGTCTGCCCTGCTAGTAGCAGTTTTATATCTGGGTGGCTGGGACTTTCCTATTCCCATTACTTTGTTAGCTGGCTGGGCAGGAGTCAGTGAAACCAACCCTGTATTGCAGGTGATTGATGCGTCACTGGGAATCACCATGACCATACTCAAAGCCTACTTTCTGGTCTTTTTAGCGATTCTGCTGCGCTGGACGGTGCCAAGAGTTCGCATTGACCAGTTGCTAGATTTAGGTTGGAAGTTTTTACTCCCAGTATCTTTGGTCAACCTGTTGCTAACCGCAGCTTTAAAGCTAGCCTTTCCAGTTGCATTTGGTGGCTAGATAAGTTTTGAGTTTTGAGTTTTGAGTTCAAAAGTCATTTGGGCAGTAGCTTAAAGAGAGACACACAATGTTAAAGTTCCTGAAGCAAGTTAGCGATTACGCAAAAGAGACGGTACAATCCGCCCGCTATATCGGTCAGGGGCTATCTGTTACGTTTGACCATATGCAGCGGCGTCCAATTACAGTGCAGTACCCTTACGAAAAACTTATTCTCTCGGAGCGGTTCCGGGGCCGAATTCACTTTGAGTTTGACAAGTGCATCGCCTGCGAAGTCTGTGTTCGGGTCTGCCCAATTAACCTGCCTGTGGTGGATTGGGATTTTGACAAAGCTTCTAAGAAGAAAAAACTCAACCACTACAGCATTGA
>CAXUIV010000631.1:0-2974 GCA_964250875.1 uncultured bacterium | reverse complement strand
CGCACTAGTGACTGTCCAGGAACCTGGTTTTTGAACGCCGCGCATCACCATACACTGATCGCGTGCGTCCGAACGGATGGCGTCTGCAAAATCGGGAATGACAGGGAAGTGAGTGAAAAAGTTGGAAGAAGCAATAGTCATAATGGTAAGTTCTGTTTCAGCTCTACGCAACATCTACTCATAATGTAAGCGTCTGTAGTCAAAGCAGAATGAAACTAAATTAAGAAGTGGATGAAAAATTTTCATACATTTCTCAGCGAGTTCTTAGAATTCTGTAGCTTAGATTTCTCATGAGGATTTCAGCTTCTCCTCTGGAGAGGATCATTCTCGATCAGCATTTACTTGGTAACGTGATTCGCGTAGAGACTAATCCTCACTAGAATTCATTCGTTTTTACCCGACAAAAACTATCCTAACAGTTCTATTAGTAAGAATACTGTCTCCGCTCAAAAAGATTCATTCTTGACACAAACGTCTTTATTAAGATTGGGGCATTGACAAAAAAAGCAAACGCTTTATGTCCGCTACCGTACAAAGTTTAGATATTTGCTTCCTTGATCGCGAAGCCTTCAGTAATTCGTTTAAAGCTTAGCCAGTTGAATGACCTACTTTCAGAAGTAATTTTTGAAATCAGTAGCTTCTATGGTACCAGCTCCGTAAAGCCCTTGCTAATGAAGCGATGCCATCACAGTTATCTGAGAGAATGCTGAGTTTGAGCTGAATCTTTTACAGGTATAAACTTAGATACCCTTTGGTTTCGCTCCAGAGCGCCTTCAGCATCAACAAGGATACTTTGAATGGTTGAGAGAACTTCGTAACATTAGGAGTAACAAGATGAAACTCGCCTCTGTGATTACAAGTGCTGCCTTGGTCGGTCTGGTTACTGTTTGGGATGCTCCATTAAAGGCGGTCAATCCTCAGCTCGTTCAAGCATCAGCCCAGGAGATGAAAGACGCAACTGGTTTGACCGCTCAAAAGAAAATTGACATGGTAATTAAGAATAAAGGTCAGTTCGGTGGCGGCGATCAGCTTCGTCGTTTCTTCTTTGGCGACCTGGAACCGATCGCCGTTCAACCCGGTGGAGCGGGCATGGTTGTCAGTTTATACAACAAGGCTGGCTAACGATATCACATTTGCTTATTGCGCCACCTACGACGTGGTTGTCGCCGTCAAGCGAGGTAAAATGACAGCGTTTCTTGCCAGCGAAGTGAAGTAGTAGCGGCTTCAAGACTGAAGGCTGAGGGCTAAATCAAGTAGAGAAACGACCTGGTACTCAGTCATGGCGGCTACAACAGTAAGCAATCGCTCGATCTCGTCGCTTTTTAAAAACTTGTAGGGGGTGTTGGCAAATCCAACCATCACCAAGGAAAAGATAAGACCATGAACTGGAAGATTCCGTGTTTGCTGGACTAACCTTAACTGCCAGTCTTGCTGCCTGTAGCAATCCTGCCAGCACTAATCAGGCTAGTTATGGAGTGACAACAGGTAACTGCACACTTACCTTTGTCCCTGTTGCTACAGACTGAATGGACAGCTCTCCGGCGTGAGCATTCACAATCCGCTTGACGATCGCCAGTCCTAACCCTGTACCAGAGGGCTTTGTCGAGCAAAAGGGTTCGGTAAGTTTTGGCAAAATCTCTGGTGGAATTGGCTCACCACCGTTGTGAACATTGATGCAGATGTACTGGGGATTGGCACAGCGGACGACCTCACATCTAACTCCATCCCCGACGGCGATCGCCTCACAAGCGTTGCGAAATAGGTTGATAAACACCTGTTTCAGCTTATCCCGATCTGCCAAAACCTCGATTTCAGGTGAGTCATTCATTAACACAATGTGACGCCCTACTGCTTCTGGCAGCTCATGTGTTTGGCTGATGAGTTCGCGTAAGAATTCACCCACGTTTAATCTGGAAAGTTGCAATACCTGGGGTTTGGCATAGAGCAAAATTTCATTGAGCAGACGCTCCAGACGATAGGATTCATCTAGGGATAGAGATAGTCGCTCTCGGGCGGGTGCCGAAGGCAGCGCCTTCTGGGCGTAATTCAATCCCATCAAAATTGTTGTGAGCGGGTTGCGCACCTCATGCACGATCGTAGCAGCAAACTCACCGATGGCTGCTAGTCGCTCGCGTTCGACCAATCTCGCCTGAGCTGCTCGTAGCTCCTCTGCCCGAATAGCGACTTCTCGTTCTAGAAGTTCGTTAAACTTCTGCTGCTGCTGATAGAGACGGTAGTTGTCAATGGCAGTGGCAGCACGCTCGGCAAACAGTTCCACTGTCAGAATTTCTTCTGTAGTAAATTGACGTGGCTGTCGGAAAAAAGAGCAAATTGTCCCGATACACTCACCATGAACCGCTCGTAACGGTACGCCTAAATAGCCGAGATATTCTGCTGGTGGTTTGCTGCGCATTGACTCTTGTCTGGCATCTTCAATAAAGAGCGTTTGTCCAGTTTGCGTCACCTCTCCAACCAGCGATCCATGCATCAAAAGACTGTTATCTCCTTGACTCAAACCCAAACTACTTGCCACAATCTCCCCCGTTTCATCCTGGCAAAAAGTGACAATTGACCAGTCTGATTCTATTAAGCGGCTGACTCCAGAGACAATCTCGTGCAAGTAGGAACCGATCTCGCCAGATCGATAGCTGAGTCCAGCCAAAAACTCCAGAACGCGGTACTCTTGCTCCCACGGGTGAGGGTTTTGTGAATTCATGTCAGACATCTTGGAGGCAATGGTTGATCGGAACGAGAGCGGTCATTTTTGAGTTTCCTCCTGAAGCAGCATGTAAATTAATTAGCCTTGAGTTTATACGTCTGCTTCACGCACTCTCTTGATTGGAATCAAGTTTGCATCATTCTTTACACAATGTAACCCTTCGTTTCCTTCGGCTAATAGTACCCTCTTTTTGCAGCTGCTTTAGAGCGCGGGACAGAGTTTCGGGAGTCAAGCCAAGATCGTCAGCAATCTCTT
>CAXUIV010000630.1:0-2978 GCA_964250875.1 uncultured bacterium | reverse complement strand
TTGGCGATCTCAACCGTGCGATCGCGACTACAGGAGTCTACAACAATGACGTCATCCGACAACCTCGCCGACTCGATACAGGCAGCAATATCCAGCTCTTCATTGTAAGTCAGAATGTAGATTGAAAACATCTAAGCTTTTAATAAATTTTATAAAAAAAGGACACTCATAGTGGCGTAGTCGCCCAAGGGGGCGCTTACTCACTTGATAGTGCTGTACTAGCGTGCAGAGGCTTTGCGACGACCTGGTTGCAGGATGCCCAGGCTTCTCAGTCCTGTCCAGCCGATTACAATGTAGCCAATGGACAGCAGTAAACTACTGATGCCTATGCGGAGACCCGACTTCCAGGCTTCCTCTCCAATTTGCTCCTGAGCTTGTTGCTTATCACCTCGAATTTTGGTCAACCCCCGGTTACGAAATGCTTCAGCGCCAAACTGCTGCTGCACAAACTGATCCAATGATTTCGGATCGGCCTTGAACTGCTGCAATAACTTCTTTTGATCCGGCGGTATTTGATTACCCTGGAGTGCTTGATTGTATTGCTGTTCGTTTTGTATCAGGCTATTGATTTTGTTTTTGAACTGGCTTTGCCCCCTTTCCAGTTGAGCTTGAACATCAGGACTGCCCAATTGGTTTTGGAGCTGGGCCTCCTTCTGAGTTGCATCCTGGTTGATTTGCTCAAGCTTCTGAGCGCTCAATTGACGGACGTTGTTGAGATGAAGGGGAAAAATCAGTAAGAACAGCAACCCCAGGAGACTGGAGAATAAAAGTGTCCAGAACCTCAGGTCAATTACTAGTGGTGGGCCAGCGGTTGGCGAATCCCTAAAGCTGTCATCAATCCAATATCCTGCGAATAAAAAGCCTATGCCCACCATCGGAATCACTCCTCGGTCAACAAGCAGAGTGGCAAAGTTAATTTGCCAACCTTTGTCTAGTGGCTTGAAGGGAAATGACAGAATGACAAAGTCAAGCAAGAAAGACAAAATTAAGATGACCCCAACTAGCTTTAGTGTCCGGCCAGCAAGCGGGGAGGATTGAGGGCTACTGATTGCTTTCATTTGATCCGATCATAGATAACTGATTGTTTAATCCAAACTTATCTAGAATATTATTCCCACGCTACTAATAAATTAACCGTGGTAAAAAAGGTAAATCCCAAAGCGATTGATGTGAACTACACCACCATAACATCAGAAAATTATGCGGCAGTTAAGGCGATCTCCGCTCTTGGCAGTACCAGCGAGCAATTCTAGCAGGTGACGCTTCCAGGAGGTAAGCAATGATTGCGACTTGGTTAACGAGTGTTGTTCTTACGTCTTGAGGGTATCAGCGTGGAGAAACAGCAGGTTTCCAGTTGCTGCCTTGGCTCCCGCATTCGTCTGATGCGCACGACCACTAGGAGTAGATGTAACTTTTACGCCTAACGACTGTTCACCCCCATCCCTCACCTCCATTCCTAGCACCTGAATACTGAGTCTGTTCCCAAATGGGTAAATCTTCGGGACGATCAACATCAGCTAACTCAGGTAGGTAAGCAACCGACAAGTCAAGCTGCTTGGCAATATCTACGGTTTGTTTTAAAACTTCAGCGGTTCCCCAGGTAATTCCAGAGAATAGTTCTGGGATGAAGCGACGTAGACCGATTAGGTAATAGCCACCATCTTGTGCGGGACCAAGGACAAGCTCATCAGCAAGAAGCTGTTGAAACGCTTTGGACATTAGCTGACTGCCTAAACCAGGACAATCAGTGCCAATTGTAACCACGCTATCCATATGGGCTTGGAAAGCACTCGCATGCGATCGCGCTATTCGAGTCCCCAAATCACCAGTGCCCTGCTCTTGGTAGCCCAGATCGTAGCCCAACCAACGCTTCATCAGGGTAAGGTCGCCACCATCAAATCGGACTTCTATCGTAATCTTGCGTCGGTTTTGGAGTTCCTTGACCTGAGCTAAAGTATGCTCTGTCATTTGACGATGGAGAGTTGCCGCTCCCTCTGCTCCCAAAGCTGGGATCAGTCGAGTTTTCGCCTTTCCTGGTTCTGGATAGCGGGTAAAAGCAATTAAGCGTTCCTTTGGCATACAATCTATCGTGATTAGCTGAAAGGAGTTTGATGAACAGGACTGTAGAAATATTGCCCGATAAAGCGGCGCTGATTTCCAGAGCGCTTGACCTCACCCTCTCTAAAATTAAAGAGGCTATTGAGCAAAGAGGTTTGTGTACAATCGCTTTGTCTGGAGGTAGCACACCTGAACCGTTATATGAAGCGCTTGCTACTCAACAGCTACCTTGGGATCAGATCCACATCTTCTGGGGGGATGAGCGCTACGTTAAGCCAGATCACCCAGACAGCAACCAGCTTATGGCACGTCGTGCTTGGCTAGACCGAGTTGATATTCCATCTGCGAATATCCACCCGATGCCAACTGACGAAACAGATCCGACAGTTGCCGCTCATAAGTATGAAAAACACCTACAGGAGTTCTTTAAGACTCAGACTGGAGATATACCGAATCTTGATTTGATTTTACTGGGAATGGGAGATGATGGACACACGGCCTCTCTTTTCCCTCACACCGAAGCCTTGCAGGTGCGCGATCGCCTGATTACAGTTGGCAATAAAGATGGCCAGCCCCGTATTACCTACACAGTTCCACTGATTAACCAGGCTCGCTATGTCATATTCATCGTTGCTGGCGATAATAAACGAGCGGCTCTAGACAGAATCTTTGCGCCTGTAGCTGACAATCTCACCTACCCTAGCCGGTTCATCCAGCCACAAGGCGAACTTTGGTGGCTGCTCGACAGAGCGGCAGGCCAAGACTTAAAGCTGGAGCCGTCGCCCAACAGTGAATTGTGAGTATCTATTAGAATTTGGATCTTGATTCGGTACCATCGTGCCAGGACTACTCTAGGCTCACTTCAATAGAAGGATAAACTTCATGATTGTCTGCCCTAACTGCAATCACCCCAACCCAGA
>CAXUIV010000629.1:0-2979 GCA_964250875.1 uncultured bacterium | reverse complement strand
CATGCGTAAACTTTTGATTGACACGGATACCGCTTCTGATGATGCTGTTGCCATTCTCATGGCACATTGTTGGCCAGACGTTCATGTTGAGGCAGTCACTGTAGTCAGCGGCAACGTCCCGATTGAGCAGGGCGTGAGAAATGCACTGTACACGCTGCAAATGTGCAACGCATCCACGCCTGTGTACATTGGCTGCGCCAAGCCAATGCTTCGTTCATGTCACTATGCTCACTGGTTTCACGGTGATGATGGGATGGGGAATATGCACTACCCCGAACCACAACGTCAGCCACACACAGGACATGCAGTGGACGTCATCATTGACACGATCAAAGCTAACCCAAAGGAGATAACTCTCGTCACGCTGGGACCGCTGACGAACATTGCTACTGCGCTACTGAAAGCTCTAGAGATTGCCTCCTTGGTGCAGCGTTGTGTCATTATGGGCGGCGCTGCTAATGTAATAGGCAACGTGACACCTGCTGCTGAATACAACATTTGGGTAGATCCAGAAGCCGCTAAGATTGTATTTCACAGTGGAATGCCGATGGAGATGGTCGGCTGGGAGTTGAGCCGTGCTGATGCCGCCTTAACCCGCAGTGAAATGGAAACAGTCACCGACTTCGGCACACTGGCTAAATTTGCCATGGAGTGCAACCGAACGGCGATGGGTGCCAGCATGCAACAGGGATCTCCCGGCGTGACGCTACCGGATCCGGTAGCGATCGCTGTGGCACTTGATCCGGAAGTTGTGGTCCGCCAAGGCAGATACTTTGTAGATGTGGAGACGCAGAGCGAACTGACACGCGGCGCTACAGTTGTTGACGAGCTAGGCGTGATGCTCCAACCACCAAACATGATTGTGATTTGGTCGATCGACGTGCGTCGCTGGAAACAAGATTTGTACAGTTGCTTGCGATGTGGCTAATAGGTCAGTTTTAATACAGTAACTGAGCGGAAATAAAGACTAGTATGTTACGACATGTAAATCCCCAGTTTCCCCCCCGGCATAGGGCATAGAGTATAAGCCTAACCATAACAAGTCATCGTTTATTTTCACCGATCTGCTTATTGATGACGTTAACTGTTCGGCACCTGTTAATGTGAGCGCTGCGATGAATTTTCAAATCAGCTGACAAGATATGGTAAAAAATGACATAATCTTTCTAATATTCAACTAAAGGTGCTTTTTGCTGTGCCAGATCAAAATTCCGACCAACCCTTTAACGCTACCCTCGCAAAATTAATAGAAGTTGATTCAGAATTGGCAGTTCAAGAAGCAGGGTTGCTCTCTCAACTAGAATCTGCTCAGGAGAAACGCCGGAGCCTTAGAACTGTCATCAGCCTTTTCTCAGAAGCAGACGCTCCAGCTGTTGCACATACTGGAAAAACAGCACAGGAATCGCCTGCTAAGAGCGCCAAAGAGCTTGAGCCTCTCAACGAGGATTTAGCTGCACCAACGTTAGAGACTTCAATAGAACCTGCCACTGCTGAGGCGGAACCGGAAGCAGCACCAGATGTTGAGTCCAACGAAGCTAGCGAAGCTAAAAGAAAGGCTCGACCCTCCATCAAGAGAAAGAACGCCAAGACTACGCATCCGCCTAAGTCAAACAAGAAGATCTCAGGGTGGCAGGATTATGTCCGAGAGGAGTTCGGCGATGCCTCTTTGTCGGAGGCGGTTTCTTCAGTTCTACACCGTCAGGCTGATGCAGTATGGGAGATTCCTACCATCATCGACATTATCTTTGTGGAAGAGCTGCCGCAAGAGGTTGGGAATAGAGCTCGTCGTCGGGTGACGAACATTCTCTCAGAGGGTGTAAGGAAGAAAGAATGGTATCGTGGCCAGCTAGGTTACTACAGTATGTCTAGAGCAGCAGTCGAAAGCAGCAAACCAGAGGGCAAGAAAGCTCGATCAGCGGAAGTCGCGGGAGTGTCTTAAGGCAGGTGTAGAGCGAGAAAACAGGTGTCACGAGCAAAGCATTAATGTCGCTTTCTAGTACCACCTCAGATTGTCATCCCAAATTGTTACGGAGTACAAACTTCGGCCCTTTCAAGGCGTTGCACTCCCAAGCTGGCTCAAGCTTTGGCATCAGGGAATGTATAAGATGAGAGTGAGTGGCAAGAGGAACTGTTGATGCAGCCCAGGTTTCCGGGAATGAACCCCTATCTCGAAAATCCTAACTTATGGACGGAGGTTCACTTTGGACTGATTGCTGTGCTGGCACGATCGCTCAACTCCATCATCACGCCAAAATACCGAGCAGCCGTGGAGAAACGTGTTTATTCAGATTCCCTCCTAGTGGGTATTCCTGATGTTTCTGTTTTTCAACGAGGTCCAGATGCCAAGACGAGTACAGCAACGGAAACCTTGACTGAACCACTGGTTGTAGCCGTGCCAGTTACAGAAGATGTCTAGGAACGATATTTAGAGATTCGAGAAGTGGAAACGGGAACAGTTGTGACCGTGGTGGAAGTGCTATCGCCTAGAAATAAGCGGTCTGGTGAGGGAAGAGTCAAGTACGATATCAAGCGTCAAAATATAATCAACAGTACCGCCAACTTGGTGGAAATTGATTTGTTGCGAACTGGAGAACCTAAGCTAGTAGCAGGTGGAGTTCCATCGGACTACCGAATTTTAGTCAGCCGTGCTACTCGACGTCCTGCCGCAGACCTGTATCCATTTAGCTTACGAGATACAATTCCCCGCTTTCCACTACCCTTACAACAAGGGGACGAAGAGCCGACCATAAATCTGGATTGGATCCTGGATCGGGTTTATGAAGAGGCAGCATTATCTTTAGCTATCGACTACACTCAGCAGCCTGTCCCACTTGTTAGTGACGGCGACTTTGCTTGGATTCAAAGCTTGATTGTTGAAACCCCACGGTCAGGTGTTTAACGTTCTACAGCTTTGGGCAGACTATTTGTTGGCTGATCCTGGCTCATTCAGCTTACGGTTCATTTCAGCGGTGATTGGCT
>CAXUIV010000628.1:0-2989 GCA_964250875.1 uncultured bacterium | reverse complement strand
AGGATAAAAACGGCAAGGCTTTCACGCCGCAAACTGTCAAACCTTACCTCGATCGATTAGTAGACGCAAAGTTGCTGACTCAAGGCAGGGGCCAAGGACCTCAGTGCCACCCATTATTGGCAGAAGTCGCTACCCGCGATGCAGTGCAAGCCGGAAAACTGGATACTCTAGCCCAAGTGGTGCAGGAGAAACTGCCCACACCGACTCGTTGGAAAGGTGGACCACCCTATTTCAGCAATGAACGTCAACTGATCCGCCAAGTCCGGATCGGCATGTACCAAAAAGACATCAAGTTCATCAATCAACAGCTGGAAAACTACCATAGGAACAGCTATTCAAAAGAGAAGATATCGATCAGCGAAATCTACGAACGGGTGTGTAACAACCCCTTCGATCCAAACTGGTTCCGCACACTGCCTCAAGAACTGTATGAAAGTGCGCTAGCCAGTATTTTGAGAGATTCGATGCTGGAGTTAACGCCTGCGGATGCGGCGATCGCGATGCTTCAGGAAGACTGCGCAGGCTTAAGGCAAGGCTCAGAGTGGCAGCACATCATCTTAACAGAGCAACTGCTTCTGCGGGGTAGCTTGCATGAAGCTCAGCAGAGTCTTGATCGTCTCTCTGATCCGAGCCGAAGTAATGCCAACCTGTGGGGATGGTTAGCTTTTTTACGAGGTGAAAACGAGAAGGCGATCGCGCAGTACACCGTCGCTCTGCAAGCCCTCAAGAAAAATGCAGGCAAGCGGAAGGTGTACTTTCAATCCGTCAGCGGCCTGTTTTTTATCCTGGCACTGCTGAAGGATGGTTCTCCAAATCGCCTGAGTGAAGCCGTAGGTTACGCCAGTCTCGCACATCAGGAGAGACATTGGCTCAGCCCAATTTACGGTGTGCTGGAAAAAGTGGCGCAAATTCAGCAGGGTGACCTTTCGCAAAAAGCCGCTGTACTCAGCACCCCCATCGCCGATCACGAAGAGAACAGCCTAGAAACCTTGCTTTGCTCCCTGTGCCTCTACTGGGTAGATCCCAGTGAAGCGAAACAGCACCTGCCCAGGTTGCTAGAGCCATTCTACACGCAAGCCGAAGCAGCAGGCTACGGTTGGCTGGCAATGGAAACCGCAGAATTACTGTCGCGGCTCAAACCACGCAGCAGCTACGGTAAACTGGCAGCATTGCGTCAAGACACCGGCATTCACACTGTAGTAGACGCGATCCAGCCACAGGAAGCTTGGGAACTGTGCTTGAATGCCCTAGCGAATCTACACAAAGAACCACAGATAGCAACACCTGAGACAAACCTGCGCCTAGCCTGGTTCGTCACATTTTACTCTAGCATCTGCCAGCTACAGCCCCGCGAACAGGCAATCAATGCCAAAGGAGAGTGGGGCAAGGGTCGCCCGGTGGCGCTCAAGCGTCTCAAAAACGACCAGACTGAATTTGGTTATCTCACCCCTCAGGACATCCGGGTCTGCTCTCAGCTCAAAACCTACTCCTACGATTGGGGCAAAACCGACTACATGTTTGGTGAAAGAGCGATCGCTGCTCTGGTCGGACATCCGTTAGTCTTTTGGGAAGACGCCCCAACCACCCGCGTTGAGGTCTTGAAAGGGGAACCTGAACTGCTGGTGAAAAAGGGCAAGGGCGACCAGCTAACTCTGCAATTTTCTCCCGAACTGAAAGAAGACAATAAGATCCTAGCTGTGAAGGAAACCCCAACCCGCCTGAGAGTGATCGAAATCACTGCCGAGCATCGCCGCATTGCCGAGATTTTAGGCAAGCAGAACCGCCTGGAAGTGCCTGCTGCCGCTAAAGAGCGGGTATTGGCAGCGATCAATGCCGTTTCCGGGATTGTCACAGTTCATTCTGATATCGGCGGTGGCGTGGCAAACGCCGAAGAGGTGCCTGCGGAGACAAAGCCCCACGTTCATCTGTTGCCTGCCGGTGCTGGGTTGAAAGTCGCAGTCCTGGCGCGTCCTTTCGCTCATGGTGGACCGTATTACCGCCCCGGTACGGGAGGAGAGACCGTCATCGCTGAAATTGACGGCAAGCGACTGCAAACCAACCGGAATCTACGCGAAGAGAAAAAACTTGCCAATGCTGCTGTGGCGACTTGCCCCACTCTAGTCAATCGGCCGGAAGAGGATGGGGAGTGGCTGGTAGAAGAACCGGAAGACTGTTTGGAATTGCTGCTGGAACTGCAAGCATTAGAGGACAAAGTTGTCCTGGAATGGCCCGAAGGCGAAAAGCTACGAGTCAGCCACCAGGCGAACCTGAAGGATTTTCAGCTAAAGATTCAACGCCAGAACGACTGGTTTGCCACCAGCGGCGAGTTGAAACTGGACGACGATCTCGTCCTGGACATGCAGCGCTTGATGGAACTGCTAGACCAAACCCCCAGCCGCTTCGTTCCCCTCGGTGACGGGAAGTTCTTGGCACTGACCCAGGAGTTCCGCAAACGCTTGGACGAACTGCGGGCATTTTCGGAAAAACAGGGAAAAGGGTTGCGCATCCACCCCCTCGCAGCTGTGGCGCTGGAAGACTGGACAGAAGAGGTTGGAAGTCTTAAAGCCGACAAGTACTGGAAGGCACACATCCAGCGACTGAAGGAAGTTCAGAACTTGGAGCCAACCCTGCCCTCCACGCTTCAAGCCGACCTGCGCGACTACCAAATGGATGGGTTTCGCTGGTTGACGCGGCTGGCCCACTGGGGCGTTGGTGCTTGCCTAGCTGACGATATGGGACTAGGTAAGACTCTGCAAGGATTGGCCGCGATCTTAACCCGTGCGGCCGCCGGTCCTACCCTAATTGTAGCCCCGACTTCAGTGTGCATGAACTGGGTGAGTGAAGCCCAGCGGTTTGCCCCGACTCTCAACGTGATTCAGTTTGGCGGTGGTGATCGCCAAAAGGTGCTGGATCAGTTGCAGCCGTTCGACATGCTGATCTGTAGCTATGGTCTGTTGCAGCAGGAAGAAGCAGCCCAGATGCTGGCAAA
>CAXUIV010000627.1:1901-2989 GCA_964250875.1 uncultured bacterium | reverse complement strand
TTCATGCCGGAGACGGCAATCTCCACCCGCTCATTCTGTACGATAACGCAGTTGCAGGCGCATTAGAACGGGTTGAAGAGTTGGGAGGAGAAATTCTCAAACTTTGTGTTAGAGTCGGGGGCAGTATTTCTGGAGAACATGGCGTTGGTGCAGATAAGCGATGCTACATGCCAAACATGTTCACTGAGGCAGACTTAGAGACAATGCAGTGGGTACGCCAAGTGTTTAATCCCAAGGGGTTAGCCAATCCAGGTAAAATATTCCCCACTCCCCGCACCTGTGGAGAGGCAGCAATGGCCGGGAATGCAAAGCAGTTTGACTCAATAGAGCAGTTTTAAGACTTGTGTTATTTACCTGAGGAGTTATTTTGTCCTCAATTATTCTTAACCTCTTTAAGGATTTATTTAGGATAAAACAGCTCTGTCCAGGAAGCAAGCAGCATGTTAGATTGATTAAATGAGTACAATGAGATCTTTGCAACAGATGAATTTTAGTGATGTGGTCGAGGCAATCAAGAGTTTTTCCACAGACGAAAAGCTTGAAATTCAATTGCTGTTGCAGCAATACCTCCGTGAAGAACGCCGTGACGAGATATACATCAACTTTAAGTCCGCGCAAGTCGAACAGCAAAAAGGTGAACTGAAGTTTTCTTCTAACATCCAGGAGCTGAGACAGTTGATAGAGGAGTGAGCGTGGAAGTCAGTTTCAGCTCTCCATTCAAACGGGCTTTCAAAAAGCGCATCAAGGGCAACGTAGATTTGGAGGCAAGGTTTTGGCAAAAATTAGAACAGTTCACCGTAGATCCATTTGATTCGAGCTTGAAGACGCATAAACTATCAGGCAAACTCAAGGAATTTTGGAGTTTTAGCGTAGATTACGATGACAGAGTGCTGTTCTACTTTACGGAGGATGGGAAGGCTGTATTTGTGGATATCGGCAGCCATGATGAGGTGTATTAAGTAACAAGTCAGTAACAAAGCATCTTGACTTTTGAAAGTTAGTGACGGGGCGATCGCAAATAAACCCAAGAAGTTAGGAATCACTGAGTATGACTGCTCCTTATGCTGGTGGATGTCAAGAAGTGGATT
>CAXUIV010000627.1:0-1801 GCA_964250875.1 uncultured bacterium | reverse complement strand
TAGGAATCACTGAGTATGACTGCTCCTTATGCTGGTGGATGTCAAGAAGTGGATTGCGTTCAGCGAACAAATGCTAAACTACGAGGCGCAAACGAGTGATTTTGCTCCACTGTTTGAGCGATTTTGTGCCCAACAACCTAGCACTATGTGGAACCTAGAAGACTAGGGCAATTCCGATGTTTACTAATATTCCACTGCTGCGAGTGTCTCTACTATGAATTAATCTGATAATACTAGTACAAATGGTCAAGAAATGGATCAACGACTTCTCTTGTCTCTTTGCTACTAACCACTGGAACGATCTCAAAAGTTACGCCTGAACCACGCCACTTCAATATCCATTCTTGAAGCAAGCGCAAGTCATCACACTCCAAAAGCTGAAAACATCTGCTGAAATTTGGCTCTACCCAGCTATCAACATATTTAAGACCGTCGGGAAACATTCTACCTTCGTCCCGGACACGCTTATATATTGGTAGCATGTCGCTGTCTTTGAATCGCTCTATGAGCATGAATAGCATTTAATAGTCCTGCAATTCCATTAACATATTTGATCTTAGATAGAATTTACCATTTATGACTGTAGAGACGTTACAGGTAACGTCTCTACATTTGCAGAACAATTACTTACAGTTGTACTGGTGATAGTTGTTCACATCAAACCTATTCAATAGAGCGCTTACTCTAACGACTTGCCAACTTTGCTCAGGATCTTACCCAGCTTTTTAACTGGACCTTTAAGCCCTCTTCCAGCCTCATTCGCCGCTGTTGTCGTTTGTTCGCCGAGCTTGGTCAGTGCCGCACCGATTTCAGGACCTGTCGCCTTGCTGCGCTTCAGGATCTGCTTGAGTTCCTTAAGTCCGTTGGCGATTTCTTTGAGGTTTTCGTCTTCAGACTTGTGCAGTAAAGCGTACCACTCATCAATGGCATTGGTCGTTACTCCGGTATCTACAGAGGCTAAATCTTCTGCTTCAAGTGTCTCTACCAGTGAGTCAATGTGTTCAACATGCTCCCGGTCTTCTGCCTTGCCTAGTGATGTACCTGCTTTAGTGAGCTGTTTACCCAACTTCTGAAGTGGAGTTTTCAACTCTTTGTCGGCGTCAGAAGCAACGTGAATCGTTTGTTCGCCAATCTCAACCAGCACCTCACTAATTTCATGACCTGTAGCTTTGCCACCTTTCAGGAGTTGCTTCAGCTCTTTCAGACCAGTAGAAATCTCTTTAATCTCTGGCTCTTTGGATTTATGTAATGAGCCATGCCACTGATCTATCAAGCCAAGCGCGGTGTCGTGGTCAATTGCGGTTAGGTCGCCTTCAAGCGCAGAAAGCAGAGAATCTAGCCCCTGCATATCAGCGCTGTCGCCTTTGGTGTCTGCTTCACTTTTTGCCTTCTGCTGCTTATCTTCATTCTCAGCAGCGTCATGCTTGTCCTTGGACTCTTTTTGGCTAGCCATAATGTAATCTTGGTTACTTGATCTTTGTCTGCATATACAAGCCTATAGATCAGCTACCAGAGTTCCCTCATTCTCAAGAGCCAGAATACAGTTAATTTGTAGATAGGTCGTTTGGCAGAGTCTTATTTATATTTTTTGAGCTAGCACCTGTCCTATTGAATTTGATGTCTTGGTGGTGATCGCTTCACCCTGAGTTAGATGTAACAGCGTGAACTCTGAGGAAGATGAATATGTAGAGACGTTGCATGCAACGTCTCTACATATTCATCTTCCATTGACACTTACTAAAAACTTATGACTATTGGCGTTTGGATCCTGGGCGATCAACTTTGGACAGAGCAGTCAGCC
>CAXUIV010000626.1:0-2996 GCA_964250875.1 uncultured bacterium | reverse complement strand
CCCCTACGGCTGGCGACAGATGCCGAACACGGAGGTAAAGCCGTGGAGAAATGTAGTGCCTCCGACTGGGCCAATTTCACCGTTGCAGAAGAATCCTCCTAAAGGAAGATGTTTGAAATAGCGGTTAAACATTTGGGAATCAAAGTTGGGTTCTCCATATAGTCCTTCGCCCCGTCCTAGACAAGAAAACATCAACGCGCCAGCGGCATCTGAGTGCAGCTGGGTCTGTTTCTGATACCGCTGAAGGAGCCACTCTAGATCCTCAGCAGATGTTTGGGCATCTCGCAAGTGGAACTGAATGCGTTGACCAGAACGAACGCGATCAGCGATGGCGATCGCGCCTTCCTTGGGGTCTACCCCTAACAATTGGCGGATTAAAAAGTCTCCTGGCTCCAAATCTTGCTTAAATTCATCCCGTGCTATACCGATAAACAGGGATTGCTGTGCTAGCTGTCGGTCTGACTCACTGAGACTTTCAATTAAATCTCGCAGTACCATTAGCGGAGCTAAATTCTCAAGTTCCAGTAAAATGTTGCGCTCTCCTTTACTCACTCGGTAGGGCTTGCCAATAGGTCGGCATCCTTGAGCCACAATTGTTTCCAAGACAATATTGCCACTCAAAGCCACACCAACCGTTCCTTCTCGATAAAGTCGGTTGTTACAGAACAAGCCAGCACGACCGGGCATGGAACTACCGCTAGCTCGTCCCCCTACCTTTACTGACGCGGGGTAGGCAAAATCTAGTCCTTGAATCAGTTCAGTATCTCCAGAGGAAAAAGGCTCGGACAATAAGATAAACTGCGGCTGGTCAGCGGGCGATATGCCCATCAGCTCGACCCAGGCATCAGGAGAACTATCCAGGTCGGGCAAAGTGTCTGGTGTAATATGAAATGCCTGGACTTTAACGTCGGGTAGATGCGCCAGAGTAAGACTTAGAGCCGGTTCTCCTTCCAGTTCTCTTGTCTGCCCCTCTGAAGTCATACCAACAACGCCGCCACCACCACAGCCAATCAGCGCCTTTGTTTCTGACAGCCGCTCCAAAAGCAAGGGCAACAGCCGAGGATACTCACTAGAGAAGGCAGACGAGATAAAGACCAATCCCAAATCCGCCGAAGAGTGCAGTGAAGAGGTAGCACGTTCCACCACATCCGCAACGGCTGCCTCTAGAGAAGGACGGGTTGATAAGGCGTTTGCCCACTGCATTTGTGCCATGAGTTTACCTAAGAGCGGTTTTGAGGCTTAATATTCATTATTGATGCCATACAGCAATCCTAAATCATTCGCGGACATCCCGATGAGGCGACACATGTAACGCATCATCAGGAGCGGCACTTGCGTTCGTTTGAATAAAACAGGCTACACACAGTCAGTAATTCGTTATCCGTAGCTGAAACCGTTGCTGAATAAGAACTCTTCCATGCCCTATGCCCCACGCCTCTGGACTAGATCGAAAAATGCAACAGCATACCTCTGCTGAGTGAGGAATCACCAAATGTTAAAATATTAAGATCGATATCGATCAATACTGCGGTTGCCTGTATTACTAGTGAGTGTTGAAGATTTGAAGCAACTGCTGAGTAGGGGACCGGGTGAATAGCTCCACTGCTAAGAAGCGTGGAAACTTATGCAGCCTCTGGTTTCCTATACTTAAAGAAGATAACCCAAATAAAACGAACCATGAGTGACATTCAAGAGAAAATTGAACAAGAGATAGAACAGGCTCGTGCAGTCTGTGATATCAAGGGCGGTGTATCAGGCGAGTGTGCCGCAGCTTGGGATGCTGTGGAAGAACTGCAAGCAGAGGCCGCGCACAAGCGGCAAGTTAAGCCTAAGAACTCTCTGGAACAATATTGTGACGACAATCCTGACGCTGCTGAGTGTCGGCTGTACGAAGACTAGGGAATGGACTGAGAGCAATTAGTAGTTAGTTGATAGTAGAGGTTTTAACCTTAGCTACTATCTACTAACCGCTATCAATCTTACAAGCAATGCAAAACGAATATTGGTTTCGCCCGCTAGTTTGGATGGACTACCGACTAGCTTTGTTGTTCACGTTGGCCATTCCCTTGATTCTGCTGATTTGGGCGTTTGTGCAGAAATCAGAAGCGATTCAGCGCCTGTTGGCTATCTACTGGCGAGTTGCAAGTCTATTTGCGATTACGGTTTACCTGTTGATTGCCTCTGTACCAGTTGGCTTTGTTTCAGGACTGATAGCCCGTATCCTTGTCGTTGTCTCACTCTGGTTCTGGGTGGACCTTAATGAAGAAATTGCAGACCAGCCAAGGGGACCTTTAAAGCTAGCTTTCACCGCTTGGCGTTGGAGTATGACTGTTTACGGTATTGTGGGCGCAATCGCTCAGATACCATTCTTACAGTGTGCCGTATTCAAAACTACACTCAACAGTCCATTCTGTCGTCCTTGGTTAGAGCCGCCTGCAATTTTCAAAGACTACTTTCATCCCAATACCAGCACCCAGTTTCTGGGTTTTATCGGCATCGTCAGCCTGATTATTTACGTGCTTTTCTTGAGCTACTTTGTTCTGGTCAAGTTTGGTAAGCAGGGAAGGTCTGCAATACAGCAGTAAGGAGTTCGGCGTTCGGGGTGCGGAGTTGTAGAGGCGACCCGGTGGGTCGCTCGGATCTGAAGTTTGGGTTTATGTATGGAGGGTGGAACATTGCCCATGACGAATATTGGCAAGCGTCTAGAGCAATACACTGCTAAGCGATCGCGAGAGGTTCTGCTCGTAAGTGTAGAAATTGCTGGAGAATCAGACGAAATTGCGATCTTTAAAGGCGTCTCCAGTTCTTTAATGCACCCAACAGCGTTTGATCCAGAGGTGCCAGTTTTGCCGGATGAAGCAAAAATCCTCAATATTGACCGAGTCGCAGGTCCCTACAATCCACAGTCGCCTCGTTACATTCAGCAAGGACTGACCTGGGAGACGATTCAGCCCCTATTGTCTGAGGTAGGAGTTTAGGGGAGGGGAGGTAGGGAG
>CAXUIV010000625.1:1900-2997 GCA_964250875.1 uncultured bacterium | reverse complement strand
CAGTATTCAACAGCAAAGTTTAAAAGCCCTAGCTCGGGCAGATCTCATCTCTCGTTTACCACCTATTCAGCAAGCATTCCGTACCAGAAACCGCGACCAACTGCTCCAGACCATCCTACCGTCCTTGACAGTTCAGCGCGATCGCTTTGGTATTACAGAAGGACAATTTCACCTGGCTCCTGCCACATCGTACTTGCGAGTCTTTCTGCCGAACGATCCAGGGGAGAAAGACCTGAGTAGCTTCCGGGAAATGGTCGTGGTAACTAATCGAAAGCAGGAGCCTCAGAGCGGTGTAGAAGTTGGGCGGCAGGGATTGGGTATTCGAGGAGTTGTTCCTGTCAGCGATGCTCAGGGTCCTATCGGTAGTTTTGAAGTTGCTCTAGATTTTAAGTCTGTTCTGGAGGCACTCAAGCAAGTCACTGGTTTTGAGGGGGGTGTCTTTGTAGATGAAACACTCATGTCTACAGTTGCCACACTAGCTCCAAAAGCAGATAGCGAGCGCATTATCGGCGGATTGCGAAATCAAGATTCCACTAACTGGCAGGTTATCCGCTCTCTTGTCTCCCCTGATCTACTAACCAAAGCGAATGATGTGACGTTGAAAATCCAAAACATTGACGGGACAGATTATGGCATTGCCCTCGTTCCTCTGCTGGATTTCAAAGGAAAAAAAATTGGTGTGGTTGTCGCTGGACGCAATTTCCAATTTCTGACTAGTCAAGCCAGAGCAGCTTTGGTGAATGATATCGTTTTGGCAATCTTACAGGTCATTGTGCTAACAGGGACAGTGTTGGTACTGTTCAATGGCTTACTGATGCGCCCCATCCTGGCACTGGGTCATCTGATTACGGATTTAGCTAGGGATGATGTCTTTACCGCTGTAAACGACCTATCTACTCGTCGAGATGAAGTTGGACAGATTGCCAGGAGTTTTGAACTATTGCAAAAGCGGTTCATAGATATGAAAAAAGAACTAGGGTTTCTGAGAGATAATGAATCGACATTGCGTTAAAGTTCTGTTAGGTTTTTGTCTGAGTCTGATGCTGTGGGGATTCAATGCTCAAGCACAAGAGAAAGTGCATCCTACTTCAACAACT
>CAXUIV010000625.1:0-1890 GCA_964250875.1 uncultured bacterium | reverse complement strand
ACACCAGCTAAACCTGTAGCAGCGAATCCAAAAAAAAATGTAGCGACAAATCCAGAAAAACCTGTAGCAGCAAATCAAGAAAAATCTGTAGCAGCAAATCAAGAAAAATCTGTAATTGGATTTCCTACCAACGTTTCCACTCCTTTAAGGGTAGGAGTTGCATTGATCGTCAACAATATTTCTAAAATTAGTGACTCAGCAGGCACATTTACCGCCGACGTTGACTTGCTGCTCCACTGGAAAGATCCTAGTCTGGCTTTTGATGTCAAAACAATTGGTGTAGACCAGCAGCAGTTTAATGGTGACGAAGCGACAGCTAAGTTAGCAACTCTCTGGAATCCCCAGGTGAAAATCAATAACTTGGCAGAGAAGCCTTTGCGCCAAGAAGACGGATTAATTTTGTATGCCGATGGTAGGGTAGTCCACAACCAACGATTAACTGCCACCTTTGAAGTCAAGTTTGAACTGGCATCATTTCCCTTTGATACTCAGGCTCTACCAATCCACCTAACTTCAAGCTACAGTATAAACAAAATTATTTTTGGGCAAGACCAATCTGATATTGATCTCTCTGGTTTGGGACAAGAATTGCAGCTATCAGGCTGGACTCCTGATCATATCGAGTTTGTCTCCTCCCAGCTTAAAGGTTGGGATGGAGATTTCTATCCTCAAATGGAAGCTCTGATTATGGTGAAGAGAGATTCTGCACGCCATATTCCCGGCTTGTTTATTCCGTATTCTTTGGTTCTATTGTTGCCGACTATTGTATCTCTGTGGGTGACTGATTTGAAGCTAGAAAAGCGAGTAAATGCTTGGGCAGGCAGTATCTTAACGCTGCTAGCCCTCAGTTTTACCCTGGCTATTCGTTATCCAACACTCGGACCAGAAAACATTTTCTACCAGGTCATCTGGACTGGTTTTGGGTTTCAATTCATAATGCTAGTCATTACTGCAACAGTGATGAACCCTTCCCTCCACAACGTCTTTGACAAACATGTCGTAGCCGAACTAACAAACTTTTTTCGCTGGAGCATCCCTTTAGGATTGGTAATTTTCATCAGTCGTATGGTTTTACTCTCTATGGGGTAATTTCTATAGGGTAGTTTGACCGTTCAGCTATACCTTCCATGACTTCTCAAACAACCTCTTATCCTTCTTCGGTTCCTCTCTCTAACAAACGGTTTGTAGCCTGCTGTCGCTCGGCTAGTCCTACTAACCTATCAATATTTTGAGCCTGACGGATGGCAACATCTCTATCCTTGTCGAGCGCCTGTAGAATTTGGCGACTAGGTACATAGTGATCGCCTCAAGCTTCTGCATCTGGGTCTGGTTGCCCAGACCTGTAGTCGTCAAATGTTAACGGTTTTGCTAGCCTCTCACCGTAGTAATAAAAGATTCTATTTCTTCAATTTTCTAGGGACAGCATTTGCTGGCAGTACGCGCAGGGATCCAGTACGGCAATCGCGCAACCAGTCGTGAACTGCTTGACCGATGACGCCGTTACTGCTCTCTCTGGGTGGTGACGGTGGTCTGACAGCTGGGTACGAACTCGTCTGGGAAAACATTGTTGCCAACTGCCAGCCATCGCTGGTTGAAGCTAAAAACAGCCAGTGATATTGTTCTAATTCCACCACTTGCCTCGTTGTGTACTGTCGCTCCAAAGTGGTGAAGAAAACTTGTTGTGGCTCTGTTGAGCTGGTTGGAAGTGTTGAGGAACGCTCACCAGGGCCGAGAGTCAGAGGGGCAAACTCAGCGCTCCCTGCTGCAATTACGGAACTAGAAATATTAACGCTAGCGAGCGGACGGATGCGTTGACTGACTCGATTGGCATAACTGGGCAGATCCCTTAACAGTTCAGCCGTTAAGAGCTTGATATCGGTTGGGCAGCTG
>CAXUIV010000624.1:0-3009 GCA_964250875.1 uncultured bacterium | reverse complement strand
GCAAACGGTCAAGCTGAAGTGGATGGCATCTAAAGAACAACAGGAAATTACCCAAGCAAAGCTATTAGGCAAGATGGATGAACTCCGCCATCAAATTAATGCTCTAAGGGGGAGCTAAAAGCTTTGAGTTTTGGGTTGTTAGCTGTAGGATTATTTTTTTAACTCAAAACTCCAAGAAGGGCGACCCACCAAGTCGCCCATACTCAAAACTATTTTGACAGCCTTAACTCAAAACTCAAAACTCAAAACTCAAAACTATTTATTGGGCCATGCAACACTGGGAATTCTTGATTCAGAAGCAGGGCGATCGCTCTTGGCTACCGCTAGAATCGCCGGATGTAGAAATTCTGGAAGGCCGGTATCGAGTCGTAGTTCGCTCTAGCCGTTCCGATACGGATGTTGAGGTGCGCGTGGTGCATCAGTCAAGCGAGGTGCCGCCCAAGCGTAAAGTTCAGCAGCGATCGCGCCGCACTAATGCAGAAGGTTTGATAGTGGTGATTCCTTTTACTTACCTCAAACCGGGAACTTGGGAACTGCACTGCGGTGGCTCAACGTCTGATTCGGGTCAAAACTGGCAGTACGCAGTCCATCTACAAGTCTTGGCTCAGGAGGCATTGTTAGAACTACCTGACATTTTAGAGGTGACATCGACGCCGTCTCCAGGGTTCACATCCAATGAAGAGGCTGCAATTGATCCTGCACAGGTGGAGAGTGATGACGCTCGCACGGTAGCACCAGCGATGGCGACAGCTCATACCGAGATCCCACACAATCCGCCAAATACAGGCGAACTCTCTTCCCTCTTCCCCTCTGAGGTGATCAGATCCCAGAAGGCAGAACAGATTCTACAGTCTTTGCTAGAGTCCATTATGCCTGCGGCGGAGCTTTTAGGAGGGGAGATGGGGGAGGAAGATGCCTCTGGTGTTGCTCCGTCTTTTGAACCAACCTCCCAACCCAGCGCCGGTTTTGTTGCCTCCGAGGGTAAAGTCCTACCGTTTGAGATCGCGCTAAAAGAGACGACATATATTGCCCACCATGGACAATCTTTGACAATTTCGGGACAAGTTGAGGCGACAACCCAGATAGCCGAGGATACAGCGTTCCAGGAACCCCTTGCAGCAGGAGAACTGCGAATTTGTCTTTGTAACCCGGAGCGAGGGCAGGTAATATCTGAAACTCGGCAGCCATTGATGAACAGTAAAGGCTTGCCGTCTCCCTTTAGCTGCACAATTGAGATTCCCGCCGACTGCCAAACTCAACTGATTTTGGGAGAGGTAAGTCTATATCGCAGTTGGCAGGAAGACCAACCAGCATCTGCTTCAGACAGAGAATCAGTCCTAGCAACCCAGCCTTTTACAATTACAGCAGGTTTGGAGGAATTGCTGGGAGCCATTGCATCTGACCCAGGTAAAGCGGACATGCAACCGCAGTCAACATCAGTATCGGCTGATCGGAGGCGGCTAGAAACAGCCTCACCACCTCTGAACTTAGCTCTGCTCGAGTTGATAAAAGCGCCAAAGACCCGTCAGCCTGTGCGCTTTCAGCCAGCAGCAAATCAGCCTTTACCACCCCTGATTGACCCACCCAAACCAGCAAAATTACGGCCTGAGCCAGCTTTGCCCAAGTTTTCGCGCCGGGATGAAGTGGTACCAGTGGTGGCATTACAGCTTGAAGTCGCAGACGTAGCTACATCGGATGTGGTGCCAGATCCACCTGCTTCAGAGACAATGGACGCAGCGATGACAGTGTCCGTGCAGGAGGATGAGAACGGGCTGGGACTTGAGCCAGTAGACGCTTCTCCCGGTTTGTTATCTGCTGTGGACGCTGCTTTTCAGGAGCTGAAGTTACAATATCGGTTTTGGACGCGGCTGAATGCCTTGGCTGGTGATGCCGAGTTTTTAGAACCATTGAAGATGGAATCATTCACGAGTGAGGATGATGCCATACCCGACAGCGTTCAGATAGAGGCAGCAGATGATGCTCAGCAGTTCGAGCCAGATGCTGATGGACTAGCGCAAGAAATTGTGGTGGACGATGAAGCCTTGAGACCCGAATCTGCTACGGGCGATCACACTCAGGGTCAGGCGGTGTTGCATTTGGTCTCGCCCCCCCAAACTCCAACCGAGGTGGTAGTACCAATTCCTCAGTTGGAGATTCAGAGGGGTGAACTGGTTGCTGGGCAGACAATACTGGTACAGGTGCAGTTGCTACCTCTCCAGGGAGTCCCACTTGCTGTCAAGCTGTGGATCCAAGATTGCCAAACGCGCTTGCTGCTGGATGGTCCTCGGTGGATAGATGACTTGGTTCCCGATGGACTGGGAAACTTAGAGTCCACCTTTGACTTAACGGTGCCGCAAGGATCTCTGGAAATTCGATTTGAGGCGATCGCCGTAGACAGTTTAACCCAGCAGGAGAGTCACAAAGTGAGCATTGACCGCACGGTGATTCCGCCCGACTTGCCAGTTTTACACTCCTTAGATGACGTGCCTTGGACGTCGTAGGTTTGTTAAAAATCTTAAGAATTTGAATATTTGTGAGCGATTAGCAGTAAAGTTTTGTTCAATCATCCTATCGTTTTTGTAGGACCACTCCACTATGTTTGCAGCTTCATATTTACCCTCGCTTCTGGTTCCTCTAACCGGCCTGATCTTTCCCGCCGTGGCTATGGCGCTTCTGTTTGTCTATATTGAGCGCGAAGAGCCAACTGGTCTTGAGAAGCCAGCCCCCTATCAGAACAAGAGTCCGAATTAGAGATTAAACAATCGGCAGGATGCCCATACAATGCTAAAAACCGTCTGCCTCGTTGAGGCAGACGGTTTTTAGGCTAGATGTGGATATATTCTCCAGAAGCTTCACGCCTCTGGCGGAACACTAAATGCGGCCAGAATTACAGAGAGGAACCCATGCCAGCATAGGAACCATAAAAGAAAATGCCCAAAATGGTGATTAAACCAAGCCCAACGACCACAGCAACGATCCACAGTGGGATCTTTCCAGTTCCAGACACAG
>CAXUIV010000623.1:0-3030 GCA_964250875.1 uncultured bacterium | reverse complement strand
CGACGTTGCTAAAGGCTATAGAGATACTAACTAAAACCATGCCAAGCGCCAGCACCTCAATGGTGTAAGATTTGAAGCCGCCCAATCCTAATAGAACGGCAAACGCTACCGCGTAGCAGATGAAAAAATAGCCCTTGAACCTATAGCCAAATATCAGAACAGTATCGCCAATGATGCCGTAAATCGGTCTGATGATCCAGGGAATAAACATGAGACTGCTAAAGCTGGCTAACTGCGCTGGTGCGAGTTTTAGGCTTTCTTTAAGATAGAGCGTCAGCGGAAGGCCGAAAATTCCTGGATTACAGCCGTAAGTTTGAATTAGATAAAACACGACCATGATCCAAGTGAGCCGCTGCATTGACATCTAATTCCCCTTAATACTGCGTTTCAATTAAGACACCAAACCAAATTCCATCGCCGAAAGATTTGTCTCCGTGTCAACCGTTTTCTCTAATCGAAAACCACACTTCTCAAACAGCTCTTGAAACTGTCGCCTTGTGCGCCATTCACCCCCTGGCACCGCTACATTGATCTGTACTGCAAAAACTCCAGGCATAATTCCATCAGGAGCAACTTTTGGCTCATCTAAATCGGGGACAAACGCCTGCAAAAGAATGATTTTTCCATGCGGCGGTAGCGCCATCTTGCAGTTGTGCAGAATTTTCATCGCGTCTTCATCATTCCAAGCGGAGATGAAATACTTCATCACGATCGCGTCCGCACCCTTTGGCACTTCTACGAACACATCGCCAGAGATAATTTCTACCGCTGTGCCCACCCCTTGCTTTTCCAGATAGGCAGGAGCTGTTTCGGCTACATAAGGCACATCAAACAATATTCCCTTACAGCCAAATCGCTTCACAATTCGGGCAATCAACCCTCCCTGTCCGCCGCCGACGTCCATGACTGTATTAAAGCGGCTAAAGTCATAAACATCCAGCAAAGCATCAACAGCGTGAGCGGTTAAAAAACTCATAGCGTTGATAAAGACATCGCCACTCCAGTCATTGTCCTGACAAAACTGGTAGACACTCTTGCCATTTGCCCTCTCAAACGGCACTTCTCCAGTATGCAAAGCCTCCTCAAGTACCTTCCAGGCATCCCACTGAGCGGGTTCAAGGATGTGCATGGCAAAATGACCCATTGAGGATTCTTTGTTAGTAATGAGGAGAGCTGAAACCTCCGTCGGAGCAAAAACTCGCCCCGGCTTTTCCACCAACACATCCAAGTGATCCAGAGCGCGAAGGATAACGTAGAGCCTTTCCGGTTTTGTGTTTGTCTTCTGGGCTAACGCCTCTACACTTTGCTCTCCCTCGTCCTGTAGTAGATTAAACACGCCTAAACGGGTAGCGACGTAGATGCACTGACTTTCTACAAAAGCAAAAATCATCCCAAAAACTTTCTTCTTGGCTTCTTTTGAGGCAGCGCTAATCTGTGTAGTCATATTGATACTCTGTATTTGTTATTTGTTATTTGTTGTTTGTTGTTTGATTCAGTCGCCCCCTAACTCCACTAGCTTACCGATGTTGAAATCGATTCTTATCCAACCTCTAAGTTGCCGTAGGTTGTCGAGGAGCAGCAAGGGAATTTGCCAGTGGTGTACCATCAAAAATGGCAGTGGATCATTAATGTCGAAGATTGCATCTGTACCCCGCAGAATGTTTTTCACCCACGTTTGCAGTTGACTCCAAGACCTAATTTCATTCAGCCGCCAAACCTCGTGGTAGAGCCAGTAGGTTGGCTTACTGTTTGGCAGAGGCTGCAAAGGTTCAAACGAACTGCCCAAATAAGCTTCTGCCACTCCTGGATGATTGTAGAACATGGTGATTGCGGAGTGAGTTCGAGGGTTGCACTCGATCGCGTAAACCGTTCCGTCTTCTGCTGCAATAAAGTCAAAAGAAGCCTGTCCGGTTTTTAGCTCTTTGGCAAAGTGTGTTACCCACCGCATGATATCAGGCTGCTCGACGTTCTCGTAATTGACTTGAAAGGCGGAAGAGGCGCAGCAGCAGTGCAGTCTTAACTCCCCATCCCGTACAGTACTGTGAGTACAGTATTCCCGTCCAGGAATGAACTCCTGCATAATCCAGGGTTTTTCCTCACTAATCGGGAGACTCTTGACAAATGCTGCTGTCTCCTCAGGCGTGTTACAAGGCAGCTTGGTCAAATTTAGGCGGCGAATCGAGTCATAGGGGATACTTTTGAGGATATATTTGCGAGTCTCATTGGAAAAGTCGAAGTTAAGAACTTGGTCGGGGTGAGTAATTCTGAAGGACTTTGGCACAGATAAGCCCAGAGAACGAGCTGTCTCACTGAAGGCAAATTTGTCATCAAGCATTTTTGTGACCTCTGCATCGAAGTGAAACACCTCGCAACAGCCTGATAATACTGGCTTAGCTAGAGAGTCATAGTAGCTGGAGACTGGACTGCACACAGGAACATAAATGTCAACGTTCTCTGACTTAGCAATATCGAGCAGGGCTTGAGCATAGCCGTCTGGGTCTTTCTGCGGTGCGGGGACGGTGTAGAAGCGGGCAACGGCGTTGGAAAATCGATGACCAGTGAGCCAGTATTTATGAGTTTCGACTAGAATGACTCGATGACCAGCAGCGTGAAATGAACGCGCTAGCTGAAGTGCCTTGGTCATTTTACCGCCCGTGAGCATGACGGTCTTTGAATCTGCTAGCACTGGCTGCTGAGACGGGCGACTCAAAAAACTCCACAGCAGGGAGGTGATTACCACGACGCAGTTAATTGGCAAAGCAATTAGAAGCAACGTGAGCGTGCCAAGGCTTTTGAGCAGTGTCATTCGATCCATCGCAACCCTATCTAAGTTTTGGATACTATTTTCTTCCTGTAGAGACGTTGCATGCAACGTCTCTACACCACTCCCACAGCCCCTATCAGCCAATTGGCAATTGCCGGATGATGGTCAAGCCATCGCGTACAGGCAGTAAGACTTGCTCAACTCTTGGATCATTTTTCACAAAGCGGTTGAACTCGGCGATCGCCTGTCCGTTCTGAGTTCGCTCG
>CAXUIV010000622.1:0-3047 GCA_964250875.1 uncultured bacterium | reverse complement strand
TTTCCCTCGTTTTACCGGCGACGGGCGGACGGAATTTTAGATCAGTGCGAGGTGGTACTAGAGGGGTGGCTGGTTGGTGTTGTATTTAACATGACGATAATAGGCATCTTTAGCTGCATCGGCCTCTTGCTTTTGGGAATACGGGCACCACTGGCTCAAGGGTTTTTGGCAGGCTTGCTGATGTTCATCCCCAACATTGGCCCGACTATCAGTGTAGTACCACCAATGGTCATCGCGCTGTTAGATGCCCCTTGGAAATCTCTAGCCGTGCTAGCTCTATACGTTGGCTCTCACTTACTGGAGAGTCATGTTTTAACACCATTGGTGATGGCGAGACAAGTATCACTACTACCTGCTGCAACACTGCTAGCCCAGGTATTCTTTGCTACATTTTTTGGTTTTTTAGGATTAATACTGGCCCTGCCGTTAACTGTTGTGGGTCAGGTTTGGCTAAAAGAGGCGGTGATTAAAGATATTCTAGACCAGTGGCGCAGTGGTGAAGGTGATAGTGCAGATACGGCTGGTTCCCCTGAGTCAACTACATCCTTGAAAGTCACTGAGATGCCTATAGACATGACAGCAATTGGGAAAAAGCCGATTGTGCTCCGTCGTTTTACTAGAAAGAGTAATAAGTAGCGATCGCACCTGTCATAGATTGATAGGCTAGTGGCGATACCTCAAGAATCCAGCCGATGCGAACCATTGCTGAAATCAATGACAAAATCAGCCGCAAAAGGGTAGTGGTGTGGACAATTGAGGAATTAAAGGCACGGGTGGTAGAAGTGGGTGTTACTCAGGCAGCAAAGGAAGTTGACGTCATTACCACTGGTACCTTTGAGCCGATGGAGTCCTCTGGAGCCATCATTAACTTGGGACACACTGACCCCCCGATTAAGATTCGCCGTTGCTGGTTAGATGGAGTCCTAGCCTATTCGGGTTTTGGCGCGGTGGATCTGTATCTGGGGGCAACTCAAACAGTTGAAGCGAACGATGGGGAGGAAGTTCGTTTTGGCCTCAGCGAGGCGAAGTCGCAGGCGCTGCGGGGCGGTGGTCATGTGATAGAAGATTTAATTGCAGGTAAAACCGTACAGGTGCGAGCGACCGGACAGGTGACAGACTGCTACCCCCGTGCCTCGTTTGAGACGACAATTACTCGTGAGACAATCAATCAGTTCTACTTATTTAATCCCCGCAATCTTTACCAAAATTTCATTGTCGGTGTGAATGGAGGCGATGGCCCACTGTTCACCTACCTCTCCAGCCCAGCTTGGGCAATGCTGTCTATTCCAACCCTGGTGCGATCTCGCCACTGTTGAACGACCCCGATCTACAACTGATTGGCATTGGTACCCGAATCTTCCTGGGTGGTGGCATTGGCTATGTTGCTTGGGAAGGTACCCAGCACTTTCCCTTACAGAAACGCCTTCCCAATCGCACCCCTGTTGGCCCTGCTGCCACCTTAGCTTTGATTGGTGACGCCAAGCAGATGAATTCTCGTTGGGTGCGCGGCTGCTACTTTAAGAGTTATGGTCCTTCCTTAATGCTGGGCGTAGGCATACCTCTACCAGTTCTGCATGAAACAGTGGTTGCTAACTGTGCCGTCCAAGACCAGGACCTGGTTGCGCCCGTGGTAGATTTCTCTATTCCCCGTCGCACACGTCCCACATTTGGTCAGGTAAGCTACGCTCAACTAAAGTCTGGACGGATCGCGATCGACGGTAGACAGGTAAGAGTTGCCCCCCTCGCCAGTCTTTTTCTATCGCGACAGGTCGCCTTGGAGTTAAAACAATGGCTCCTAGAGGGAACTTTTACCCTCACTCAGTCAGTAGCCCCAATTCCAATGGGACGATCTTTTCTACCCCAGGATCTGTGGGGAGGGGAGTTATAGAAGAGTGCGGAGTTCTGAGTTCGGAGTGCGGAGTTCGAGTTTGGCGTTGGCACTAACTCCCCACTCTTCAACTTCTAACTCCGCACTCCGCACTTATTGTTGCGGTGGCTTCGGGCGCTTGACCGGCTTGGGAGCGCTGGGTGGTCGGTTTACGGGCTGTGGCATCGACGTCGTACTGCCTGTCTTCGGGACTGGACGTGGTGGTTCCCAGTTGCGTTTAACGCCCGTACCACCTGAATATCCTCCTTTACGGGGGGGTTTGTTCCTCCTCAACTTTGGCTTCGAAGGCAAGGTGACAACTGCCTCGCCCTGCTGAAATACCAAGCTATCAGCTTGCCTTCTAACTTGTAAGTCCCAAAACTGTCCTACCGCTTTGGTTCCTAAAACGCCCTGAAGCTTCAACTTGAAATACTTCGGTTTGTCAGACTCCTTGCGCGGAGCTTGCTTGATTTTGACAACGAAGTGTTTATCCAAAGCAGACTGATAAACGACTTCGCCACGAATGGAAAAATAACCATCATCAGCTTCGAGTGAGGAGTGAGGAGGGACGACAGCAGGGTCAACAGCAAGGTCAGGTGACTCCACCTCTGGATCTGGATTGAGGATTGAGCGATCTAAGTCCTCATGCTCCTCACTCCCCTCTGTGTCCTCTGATGTTGGTCTCATCAGGGCTGGAGTAGCCTGCTTGCTCAGTTTCTCTGGCTCCCAAACCCCAACAATTTGAAGGTGCAGGTTACCATCCAGTTGTCCAACACGCGGATAAACTACCCATAAATGTTCTTGTTCTAAATCCAGGTGATTCATCACCAAACTCATAATTCGACCTAGTAGGACGGAGTTGAGTTCTGTTCCATCCGTTGCCAGCAGCGTACCTCGAGTAAGTTGTTCAGCACTAGCGTTATAGCGACCGCGAACTAAACCAATGGCCCGGTACTGTGTTGGTTCACTGGGAGGAGGAATCGGCTGCTGCCGGTTCGCCAAGGTTTCATCTGTAGTCGCCTGTAGTGCTGTTGATGACGTTGCTTCAGGCGGAGTTACTGCTTGAGCGTCAGTTTGAGCCTGGTCAGAGGTAGTGGGGTTGGAGGAATCAGAGAACGGATTGGCGGAATTCATAAAAACTCCTAGCGGCGGAGACGGATCCCATTGGGGAACATTCATG
>CAXUIV010000621.1:0-3049 GCA_964250875.1 uncultured bacterium | reverse complement strand
CGCGAGAGCAATGGGTGAGTTTGGCGCTATTTCAGTTGTGTCTGGTAACATCACCCGCAAAACTCAAACCCTACCTCTATTTGTGGAGGAAGCCTACAAACAGTACGAAACTCAGGCAGCCTTCTCAGCTGCCGTTCTGCTTGCTGGTCTCGCACTAGTCACGCTTGTATTGAAGGAAATCTTGGAGCAAAAAACGCAAATTAAAAATGTTGATTAGGAGGTTAATATGGCAAGTCTGAATAGTGACGGTTGGGCTTTAGCTGAATCAAAGACGTCTACCACTGAACTGGGGGTTAACAGGCCCACTACCTACCGCATCCAAATTCGCATTCCCAAGGACTATCACGAAGAGCCAGTCATCTCACGACTGGTCTCTCATCATGGTGTGACGGTCAATATTGCAGCCGCACTGCTCAGCGCCAATGCGCGGGATGACGGCTGGTTTGACCTGGAGTTACGAGGAACAAAACCTCAGATTCAAAGTGCTTTAGCCTACCTAAACGAACTAGATCTAGAGATTTGGGACCGATCTGGCCCTGAGGAAGATGGTTGGTGAGTAGAGTTCTGAGTTTTGAGTTTTGAGTTAGCTGGTTAGTAGAGTTTTGAGTTAGCTGGTGAATGGAGTTTTGAGTTTTGAATTGGCTGATGAATAGAGTTTTGAATTCTCAGCTAGAAACTTCTAGATTAAAACTCAACGCTTTGAAGGCTGAGTTAAGAACTTTCAACTCAAAACTCAAAACTTGATCAGGGTTAGGCCATTTGATTTTCAATCGCCCACCGTGCTAGTTCAGTACGGTTGTGCAGCCCAGTTTTACCCAGCATGTTGGACACATGGCTTTCTACAGTACGTTGACTGACGTTCAGCTCATCAGCAATCTCTCGGTTAGCCAGACCTCTAGCTACAAACTGCACCACTTTTAGCTCTGTTTGAGTCAAGTGGACGTCAAAAGGAACCTGGATTCTCGACCCGTTTTCGCCCGGTTTCGGTTGATGCTGCATCAGACGGGATGTCTGCTTGAGGGAGGATTCTACTTGAGCCACCAACTCTTCTGGCTCAAATGGCTTGACCATGTAGACATCTGCTCCTGTGTTCAGGCCCTTCACCCGATCTTGGCTTTGACCCTTGGCTGAGAGGAATAAAACAGGGATCCAGTTGGTGCGAGCGTCTTCCCTGACTTGCTTGACGAAGGTATATCCATCCATTTCTGGCATCATGACATCGCAGATAATCATGTCTGGAATGTCCTGCTCCAAAACTTCAAGTGCATCCCGACCATTCTCAGCAGTGATGACTTCGTAGCCACGAAATTCTAAGTAATCCTTAACCAGCAAAATAAGGTTGGGATCATCATCAATCAGCAGTAGTCGTTTGTAATCTCTCACGCTAGGTTCTTTCATACTGTGCTACTCGTCACGCTTGGGCTGAGATTTCCTAAATAATCTTTCTTGCATTGCTTATTCGCCGATGACGTTTCACCGAATTCGTTGTCACCTCGTCTGAGTGGCAGCCGTTATTACTTCCTCAGACGCTTTGAAAACATTACTTAGTGCAGCAAAAGCAAAATTATATCAAGGCTACGGAAATTTGCGGTATATCTAATGCGATATTATATATTGATCTTCCAGCGCTGTGGTTTAAAAAAGGTAATAAAACCTGTGGCCTCTAATAATACCTGACGATATTAGAGGGGGCAGGGGGCACAGGGCACAAGGCATGGGGCATAGGGCATAGAGAATTGGGATAAAGTCTTGCTTATAAATACTTCACTCTTCACGCAACTGGTGCAGCACTGCAAGAAGAATTAAGCATTAGTTTTCCCCTACAGAGAAGCTACATCTAACGTCTCCATTTATTAAGCAACATGGAGACCACCTCCCATGCCCCATATCCCATGTCTTTACAAAAGTGCGGAAACCCGTACTAGCGATTTCGTTGCAATTGGTACTGCTGTTCCGCTAAATTAGCACTCAGGAGCTGAGAGTGCTAACTCTGGAGAAATATCTATGGCAACAGTATCTTTAAGCGTTTCTACCGTTAAGCCTTTAAGCGATCGCGTTTTTGTAAAGGTGAGTGCATCTGAGGAGAAGACCGCTGGTGGTCTGTATTTGCCTGACACGGCAAAGGAAAAACCTCAAGTCGGGGAAGTGGTAGCCCTCGGCCCTGGTAAGCGCAACGATGACGGTTCTCGTCAGGAACTGGAAATTAAGGTGGGAGAGAAAGTCCTCTACTCCAAGTACGCCGGTACCGATATCAAACTGGGCACAGAAGAGTACGTCCTGCTCTCGGAAAAGGACATTCTCGCGATCGTGGACTAAAAGCTGAGGTGTGAAGGATGAAGCTTGCCTTCAACCTTTGCCTTTAGCCTTGCATCCTTTCTAACTCTTACTAACTGAACTGGATAACTATGGCAAAGCGCATCATCTACAACGAAAACGCTCGTCGCGCCCTAGAGAAGGGCATGGACATCCTAGCTGAAGCTGTGGCTGTAACGCTGGGTCCCAAAGGCCGCAACGTGGTGCTAGAGAAAAAATTCGGTGCCCCTCAGATTGTTAACGACGGCGTCACAATCGCTAAAGAAATCGAATTAGAAGACCATGTGGAAAACACTGGCGTCGCTCTGATTCGTCAAGCTGCTTCCAAGACCAATGACGCTGCTGGCGATGGTACAACAACTGCGACCGTGCTAGCTCACGCGATGGTTAAGGAAGGACTGCGGAACGTAGCAGCTGGTGCAAACGCTATTTCCCTGAAGCGTGGGATTGATAAAGCAACTGTCTTCTTAGTGGAGAGGATTGCCGAACACGCTCGTCAGGTAGAAGACTCCAAAGCCATTGCTCAAGTGGGTTCCATCTCAGCTGGTAACGACGATGAAGTCGGTGAGATGATTGCCAGCGCGATGGATAAGGTGGGCAAAGAAGGCGTGATTTCCCTAGAAGAAGGGAAGTCCATGTCTACTGAACTAGAAATCACGGAAGGGATGCGCTTCGACAAAGGGTACCTTTCTCCTTAATTCGCCACAGATCCAGAGCGGATGGAGGCAATCCTAGA
>CAXUIV010000620.1:0-3063 GCA_964250875.1 uncultured bacterium | reverse complement strand
GAGTTAGCCTAGCGATCGCCATCCTCGTCGGCGGAGGTGCTGTGGCAGGCATGTACTTTTTTAATAAATTCACGGTAGTCCCTCCCAAACCTATCTTTGACAACGACACACTGAAGGTGAAGCAAGGCCGCACCCATAACGCAGCTAAAGCTAAACGTAGGACCGTTGCTACTAAGCCCGGTGCGACACCAAGCCCTAAGGACAGTCCATCTCCACAGCCACTAGAACCTGGAGCTTACAAAGCACGAGTTAACTGGTCTGAAGGTTTGCTCCTACGGTCAGGACCCACTCCGGATGCTGAGCGCGTTGGCGGAGTTGGTTACAATCAAACAGTCGTGGTGTTACAAGAAAGCCCCGATAAAACATGGCAGCGGATTCGCCTTGAGGGTAGCAACCAAGAAGGCTGGATTAAATCTGGCAACACAGAAAGAATTGAGGCGCAGCAATAGCAACAAGGTTTAGTATTGCAGGGGAATGGAGAGAGGTGGGATGATATAAGATGTTGTGCATAACTCTACACCACTAGATTTTACTTTCCTGATGGAAACAAAATGAATCGATGTGATGTCAAGTACAACAGCTGTGGATGATTACCATGCTGCCAGCAGGATTGCTACACAAATGGAAACCCTTGCTTACCTCCATCACGCTTTAGATTACGAGAATGCAAACAGTGAGGTTCCTGGACCGGGTACCCTCAAGCTTTTTGGGAAATTGAACTGGAAAAGACTTTCCACCCCTGCCTGGATTTGTTTCCTATCGCTAGCGATCACTGTTTCATCCTCAATACTAGGAATGGCAGGTCAGGCAGTGGCTGCTACGAAGCAAGGGGCCAAAGGACCTCAGGTTACAGCCATACAGCAGCAGTTGCGGAGTCGAGGCTACCTTCATCAGCGTCCAACTGGCAATTTTGGCTCAGCTACCAGAGAGGCAGTGATCCGATTCCAGCGCAGTCGGGGACTAACACCGGATGGCACTGTGGGGCCAGCAACTGAGGCAGCATTGTTTGGTAGAAGGCAGACATTGCGCCAGAACACCAACTACAGCTACCGTTCTACTGGCTATAGTAATGTTCTGCAACTAGGATCTCGAGGGCCAGAAGTTAGCCGTCTACAGGAACAGCTGCAACAAGCAGAGTATTACTCTGGTTCCATTGATGGAGTATTTGGTCAGACAACGAAACAGGCAGTTAGCGAGTTCCAACAAGCTAGAGGAGGTTTAACCCCTGACGGTGTGGCTGGCCCCCAAACCCTAATTGCATTAAGAAACTATACTCCCAGAAGTTACTCCCCCTCCACAAATTCCGCTCCCACAAGTTATTACGCCCCCACAAACCTCGCTCCCACAAGTTACTACGCCCCCACAAACCCCGGCACAAACTCCTATCTTGCGAATTCCTACCCATCATCAGGACCGTACATACCTAGTCCTAGATCTACAGGACTGTCATTGGATAATACCCCCAGTCAGGCTCTACAGATAGGCGATCAGGGACCAGAGGTCACCCGTCTCCAGGAACGGCTGACAAACCAAAATATCTACTTCGGTCCCGTTGATGGCGTATTTGGTCCGGGAACGGAGCGAGCTGTCAGGCGGTTCCAGATGGAAAGGAATCTACCCGTTGATGGCGTAGCAGGTCCTGAAACTTTACAGGCATTGGGAATTTCTAGCAGTAACAAAAAGCGCTACGTCGTGGTGGTACCGATTCGGAGTAACGACACTTTGAGTCAAGTACAGCAGTATGAGCCTGGGGCTGTTCCGACTGCTTCAAGATTGGGCAGCTATATTAATGCCGGAGAGTATCCTGATCGATTGAGCGCAGAGGCGCAGTCTAGGAGCTTACGCTCTCACCAACTTGATGCACGAGTAGTGTACCGATAGAAAAATAACGATGGAAACTCTTGCCTATCTTCACGCTGCCCAAACTCACGAGAATCCTGCTAGTACTAAACTGGTTTCTCTCCTAGACCAAGAAGAAGTATCCTCTAGTGGGCTGAAGTGGGAACGGTTTTCTAGCTGGGCATGGAAGCATATGCTACCGCTTGCCCTCAACTTGGCCATTCTTAGTGTTGCCAGTAACGTTCTAGCAATTGAAAGAGGTGATCAAGGCCCCGCCGTCACTACCCTCCAACAACAGTTGAAAGCATCAGGTTTTTTCACCGCCTCCCCCACAGACATCTATGGCCCCATGACTGAGGATGCCGTGCGGCGCTTCCAGGCAGCTAACAACTTATCTGTGGACGGCATTGCTGGTCCCGAAACGCTGCAAAAGCTAGAGGGTTATCGCCGCTTTGGTGAGAGTACGCACAACAGCCCCAGGAGTGAAAGTACATCGTTGGGCGATCGCTCCTCTGGAAATACCCTGAAGCGCGGAGATAGTGGAGATGCCGTCAGAATTCTGCAAGAACAGCTCAGTGCGGCAAGATTTTTCAACGCCAGCCCAACGGGGACATTTGGTCCGGTGACGGAAGATGCTGTACAGCGGTTTCAGGCAGCTAAGCACTTAGTTGCTGATGGCATTGTCGGACCAGCGACGCAACGTGAATTGGAGAGGTTCGGCACTGGAGGAGAAGCCCCGCTGATTAATGCCAGTCGTAAAGCTACGTTGCAACGAGGTGATAGCGGCGATGATGTCAGAGTTCTTCAGGAACAGTTGGCAACGGCAGCCTACTTTAGCGGTCCTGCCACAGGAACGTTTGGTTTGGCTACAGAGGATGCTGTGCGGCGCTTCCAGTCGGCTCACTTTTTGGCGGCTAGTGGCATTGCTGGACCGACAACGCGAAGTGCCCTAAACAATTTCGTTAGTCATAATGGCAGTCATGGTGGGAACGTAGCTGAGTCTCCTCATTTGACTAATCAGGATAGAGATACCCTCCATCTAGGCGATCGCGGTGATGACGTTAGAGTTCTTCAGGAACAGCTGCGGGCAGCAGGGTTCTTTAACGCAGAGCCAACTGGAAATTTTGGTCCTGTCACCGAGGACGGTGTGCGGCGCTTCCAGGCAGATAACTTTTTGGCGGCTAGTGGCATTGCTGGACCGACCACAAGACGCAAATTGCAGTT
>CAXUIV010000619.1:0-3068 GCA_964250875.1 uncultured bacterium | reverse complement strand
CTTTAAGCTTTGGCGGCTTCGGGGCGATGGTGCGTCATCTCAAGCGGTTAACAATCGGAATCCATGAGGCACTCTCTACGGATCAGTTGTCTGCACAGGCTTTGACACTTTTACAGCCCTACCAGCCAAACTTAGCTGTCACCTGGCTATTTCAACGGGCGATGAGTGCTGGCGTAGAACAGAAAGTTGCCCCAAATCAAATCAACCAACTGCTCACAGTCGTGTTTCAAGAAATGAGTCTGTTAGGGGACGCAGTCCTAAAGCCATTTCTTCAAGACGTGGTGCAGTTTTCTGCCCTAACGCGGACACTTCTAAGAACAGTAACTGCACATCCAGTCATAGTTGTCAAGGTTATCCCGCAAGTTGGATTGGGAAATCTGCTAGATTGGCTGGTGCATTACGTTAACTTAGGAGTCTACTCTATCTTGTTCAGACTGGTTCAGTCACTGCAACCGTGGGTGAAAAACTTACCACCAAAGCTACAATACTACTGCCATCGCTGGATTGATGCATGGCATTATGGCTCTGGTGGCGATTACAAGGATTAGATTCCGAACATTCGGACGGGCTTAACAGATAACCTAGCTGACGATGAGTTTGTTTTACTTGCGACCGCGAGCTAGCTGAGAGACCGTCACGGCTAAAATGGGACAGAGGCAGCAGGGTTTCTTTGGGTGATAGGCTTTGGGTGTTTTTCAGAGGTAAACTGATTCCAGTGGACTCAAAAAGCTGACAAAAAGGTGGTATGGAAAATCCTTTTCCAGGCATGAATCCTTATCTGGAGCAACCGGAGTTTTGGTCGGACTTTCATACCCAGTTGGTCACTGCTTTGGCACGAAAATTAACCCCGCAAGTATTGCCGAAGTATCGCGTTGTAACGGAGAAGTGGATCTACAAGATTGCGGATTCAGCCATGATTGAGATTGGTCGTCCGGATGTCGCTATTCAGCAGCGCCGGGGTGAGCAACCAGATGCCGCCGTCGCGATCGCCACACCGCCAGCTTCAGTTCAGCCCATTCAGGTCAGGTTGTCGTTACCAGAGGAAGTCCAGCAAGCTTATTTAGAGGTGCGGGATGCTGCGACTCAAGAAGTCGTGACAACCATCGAGGTGTTATCGCCTGCTAACAAGCGCAGCGATGGACGTAGAAAGTACGAAGCCAAACGGCAAGCTGTGTTAGAAAGCTTGACGCATCTGGTAGAAATTGATCTGTTGCGGGATGGAGACTCACTGCCACTGGTGCCTCCAAGTCCATCTAGTCATTATCGAATTTTGGTCAGCCGTTCTCATATTCGTCCAGTTGCAGCTCTGTACGCCTTTAATCTAAGCGATCGCATTCCCGACATCCCTATTCCCCTGCGTGCAGAGGATAGCGAACCTGTCGTCAATTTGCAGGTGATCGTCAACGAGCTGTACGAGCAGTTAGGCTATGCCTATTTTATTACCTGTGACACTGCCCCATCTGCTCCTTGGTCAATGGAAGAGGTTGCTAGGTTTAAGGATACTTAAATAACCAAATAGTAGCGAAGCGAAAGGTTATAGGTGTGGTGAAATGCTATTGACAACCAACCGAACTGGAAAAAAACGCCCCTACCTTGAATTATTTTCGGCTTCGAACTGCAATTGTGTAAGAAGGCCGCTGTTTGGCTTCTCGTCGCGATTTAACGATGCGGAAGTTCTCATCTATGTATAGATGTTCAAATTGAGGAATTGCCAAGAAAGCTTTTTGAAATCTTTTCGCGCTACTCTTATCCAGGTTATTTAGTTGAGGTACTTTTGAATCTGTCGTTTGAGATTTGCTCTGAAGCTTAGATTTGACTGCGGTTGTAAACCACTCCTCTGCCCTGTTGGTGCTTAGGGGAATTGCCGCCATTCTCACAGCCTGTTCTATGGTGACATTTTGGATGTGCCACTGGCCATTTAGCACCTCAAACTTTTGCACTAACATCAAGTCGTAAGCTATTAGAATTGACGACAGCTTTTGTAAAAGAGGTAGCTTCTGCCCTGGTGTGTAACGTGCAATATTGGCATAGTAACCATCAGCGTGAAAAATTTGATATGATTGCTCGCGTATCCGACCTGGAATACTATCTTGAAAAGGTATGGTTGACCAGACTGGTGACCACTCTCCTAGGACGAGTGGAACTTGATCTTCTGCCTGAGGAAACGGGTTGCGCTGACTCAATTCTTCAAACCATGGTGCCAACTCGTTTTTATGAAACAGCACTTTTTGGCTGAGGGATTCTGTATCTCGGCCTTCGGTAAGCCGCAAAATCTCCTGTTTGAGTTCTTCAACGCTCCACTGACTCAGTTGATTGGGCGTTACGATTCCGACCACTGTTTGCACTCCGATAAATTAACTTGGGGCGGCGTGATCGCCTAGTTCCCCTTAGTTTAATTTTGTCTTAAGAGATGCTGTTGGACATCAGTCCAAAGAACAAGCGTTAATTCTGTGAACGTAACAATTTTAATCAAGGCGCAGGGGCAGCCAACACCTCTCCAGGTCTGTCGTAGAGAGTGCAGCAGGAGAAGGTGCGAGTACTGTATTAGTATAGTTCAATACATCTGATCGCACCTACGAACTCATATTGCGCTATCCTACTGGACTCAAGGCGTCACAACCATTGATGACAGACTACTCTGCGATCGTCCCTGGCTTTCGCCTTGATCGTCCCAATAGTACAGACTAAGACCAGTACCGGGGTCATCAATAGAGAGCTTCTATATCTTGTCGAAAAGCAATCAAGGCGTGGTCGCCCCGCTCCTCTTTCAGTGACGAAAGAATACCATTAGAGATTTCTGAGGATGTAACTGCCTTAAGCTCAACGTTGGTGTTGTAGCCTGCAATGTCTCCCATCCGTCTGCCGTGACCACCTTCGCCCTGTACTTGACTAATGGTGTAGCCGCTGACATCATGTTTTTTCAGTAGATGAACGACCCGATCTCGCAGCACTGATTCACAAATAATGGTGACTAGAACAGCGGGTTGGACGGGAGTAGCTTTGCTTGACATGGGGAATTCCTGTGGACACAGTAAAACAGCATAACGACTCAATTTTACAGCCTCAAG
>CAXUIV010000618.1:0-3080 GCA_964250875.1 uncultured bacterium | reverse complement strand
AGATAGCCATGTGATGAATCTGTACCGAGAAGTGGCAGAGCATTTGAACGAACCCATACGCTCAGAAGAGCAAGATAGTACATACAAATAGAGGGTAAGCCAATAGCAAAACTGCTCCAGCAAATCTAGCAAGATAGCCGGTTGGCGCACTCAGGAGAATGACCAGAACTAGAGAGGCAAGCATTGCTAGTAAAGGGACATGCAGACGGTTAGCATCCAGAACTTTGAGCGGGTGGGCCAGCGCTGCCGCTCCCAGCGTCATTGTGACGTTATAAGCAAAAGAACCAACAACTCCGGCTACGACTGCCTCAGATGCGCCGCGTCGTGCTGCCGACCAAGCGAGTACCACCAATTCAAAAGCAGTCGCAAAGCCAACAAGAATCAGGCCCAAGGTTGTTTGAGTGGATTCAACATTGCTAATGCGACGGATAGCCTCGACGAGTAGAGTCGCGCCAGCAGCCATAGCGACCACACCTGCCAAGACGAGCAGTAGTTCCCGTCCAATCCAACGGCGATTGCCAGTGAATTCATTTGCCGCCAACTTTTCTTCAGCCTCTTCTAGCTCGTCGGTTTCTCCTAGCGCCGGAGGTCGCCGCTCCCAAATCCAGATAGCCGCTACGTAGAGGACGTAGAGCGCTACCAGCACCCCGCCTTCAAACCGCCCCACACTACCGTTCCAAACAAACGCAGACGCAATGACTCCAAGCGGCACGCCCAAAAGAGCATAGCGTCTCACCCGAGTTCCAAAGGGTAAGGGAGCAACCATGGCTCCAACACCAAGCGCTACCAGACAGATCGCCACATTGGCCCCAATGACATCACCAAAGGCAATTCCTGGAGCACCTCGCAGAGAAGCTGCTAGAGCAGTGACTAACTCTTCTGGTTCTGCACCAGCTAAAAGCAAGCTGAGGGCAAACTTACTGACGCGGAGGCGAACTGCGGCTACCCCTAAATTTTCGGCGAACGTTTCTGCACCCCAGACAATCACAGCAACACTTACAAGTGTTACCATTACCCACAAACCGATGCCCATACCATTCTCCTATTCTTGAGAAACCTTACAATCCAGCGACCTCGAAGCTTTTCAACTCAAGGGCAAGTAAGCCAACAACCGTGAAGAGCATCATTGATTTGGGTATGTCTGACGAAGAGTATTTACAGCTCCTGAGTCAGGGTAAAGATCTAGCTAAAGAACACTTTTACAAGAAGTTGCTGCTCAGCTTATACCAGGTCGTGATGAAGATATTCGTATTACAGTTCAAGAGGGCTTAAGTCACCAGGGAATTAAGATTCTTTGCAATACCAGCGTCGAAAAAATCGAACGAACACAAGCTAGTTTAAATCTGGCTTTGGCAGGAGGTCGAGACCCTTTAATTGTAGACACCGTCCTTTGGATCACAGATCGTGTCCCAAATTTGAGTGGTCTCGGTCTAGCAAAAGCAGGTGTTGGAGTCAACCAAGGTATGATCGCCGTAGATGAAACCAGTCGCACCAGTCAGACGAATATTTTTGCCGTTGGAGATTGTACTAACCGACCCCATTGGACTCCAGTTGCCATTGCGACAGGCCGTGCCTTTGCTGACACCATGTTCGGCAATAAACCCCGAACCGTGAGTTATGAATGTATTCCATCAACAGTTTCTTCCCAGCCTGAAGCCGCTACTGTTGGCTTGACTGAAGTTCAAGCCCGCGAAAAATTGGGTGAAGCTGTACGGTGCTACAGTCAAAGATTCCAACCACTGTTTGCCAGCATGGCTGGACCGGAACAGAACTTCCTGGTCAAGTTAGTGGTTGATGGCAACTCAGACCGAGTGTTGGGCGCTCACATGGTAGGTGAATACGCTACAGAGATTATTCAATCCCTGGCACTTGCCATCAAGACGGGTGTAACCAAGGAAAACTTTGATACAACGATTGGGATTCATCCCTCGGCAGCAGAGGAGTTTTTCACTCTATGAATATTGGGTGGTTCCTACTTACGGTGAATGGGAACAAGTATGCCGACACTTGAATCAAATTAACCTTTCAGAAAGCAACACCGATGAGGGTAAGCGTGAGAAGGCACTGGAGTACGAGATTCCAGTTCTAGGCTTGGCTCTTCGCTTTTAGGACGATTTTAAACTGCTCTAGTGCTACTTACCAGCAAAAATTTCATCTTCATTTCACTGGCACATGAAAAGATTGGTTAGAGAGCATCCTTCTCGTTCTCAGAGAAAATCTATTATTTTGGCTACATCTGTCCAAGCATAAATACAAACACTGATCCAGAATGCCTCCCTTAAACCTCAGTCTGGCCTTCAGCAATTAAGGACATTTCCGCACATGCCCAATGCTTACCGTTCTCAAGCGCCGATGGCACTCCATCGTGTTTCTGGAGCAATTCTCAGCCTTGTTCTACTCACGGCTCCCGCAGTAGTCCTAGCTCACGGCGGACACGGAGATGAATTTCAAGGAGGAACCGCAGCCAGTCAAACTGCTGGTCCGATTCAGGTCGATGCTGAAACAGCCAAACGACTGGGAATTAAAGTTGAGCCGGTAAAGCGGCAGCGACTGGCCGTTGGTGTGAAAACCACTGGTCAGATTGAGACCTCACCAAATCAAAAGGTAGAAGTTACAGCTCCCATCGACGGCACAGTCGTAGAGCTGCTGGTAAAACCTGGCGACAGAGTGGCGAAGGGGCAGACGGTGGCGGTTTTATCCAGCCAGGAACTGGCACAACTGCGCGTTGACTCGGTGAAGAATCGCGCCGAGGCGGAGCCAGGTCTCCAACAGGCACAAGCTGACTTGCAGCTAGCCCAACAGAATCTCGAGCGGCAGCGTCAAATCGCCGCTGCCAATATCGAGCAAGCTAGCACCGAAGTGGCAGTCGCTCGAGAACAGTGGGACCGCGACCGACAACTACTCGTAGCGGGAGCCATTACCCGCCGTCAGGCGCTCGAATCCAAAGCCCACCTGGCGGATGGCAAGGCCAAACTGACCCAGGCAAACAGCCGCCAGCAAGTGCTGGAAGCTGAGAACCAGCTCAAACGCGCCCAAGCATCTGTAGAAGTCGCTCAATCTCGGATTCGCCTCAGTAGCGC
>CAXUIV010000617.1:0-3083 GCA_964250875.1 uncultured bacterium | reverse complement strand
CCTCTACCACAGTCAAGGTGTCGATCCCCGTGCGATCGCCATCTCATTCAAGCAGTTAGCTGAGGATCATCCAGAGGCAGAGCTAGAAATTGTAGCAATGGAAAAGCGTGGCCAGGGAAATTTCCTGCTTCGAGTCAGCACTGCTCTAGGAATTGACCGCTCAGAACTCAGTACTGCATATTTCGAGTACTACAACAGACTGAAGGCTTTACCAAGAGACGATTTAATATTCTTACTGGCACAGAAGGACGGTCAAGTCCAAAGTTTAGAAATAGCGTTTAAAACAGTTACTACAGGTTTAACAACAGTGGCAGAAGCTCCTAAGTACGACCAACGTGGCTCTAATTTTGGCAACTTTATTGACACAGCTCAGAGTGGTAGCCGTCAGCAATCTATTCAGCACAACTACGCATCTGAACAAAAGCAAACCCTAGCTGAGGCGGCAGAGGAGATTCAGAACCTGCTGAATGTACTGGAGAAAACTAACCCCAGTGCAACTCAGGCAGATAAACAGGCTTTCGTCACTGCTGCGATCGCCCCACCAACTAAAGAACGGATCGTCAAAGCTATACAGGCAGGTGGAGAGAAAGCCTTGGAAGAGTTCCTCAAAAACCCTTATGTCAACGTAGTGACTGCGATCGTCAAGGAATGGCAAGCACAGTAGAAGCCTGATGTCAGCCTGGAGCGCGTCGCCCTCACAGTCCACAATCTCTCTGCTGCTACGATTGGCTGTGGAGAGCCATTCTTCCACAGATGACCCAAACCAAAATCCATCTCATCGTTGGCTTCCGAGACACTACCCTCATTGTGTTTTACACTGAAGCTCACTGCTGGCAGTTCCGGGTGATCAGCTCTGGCGGTGCTGTATTTGGGGAGCGCAAAATCTACTACACTGCTGAGGCGGCTGAAAAAGCGGGACGGGAGTGGATTGCCAAGGGAAGTTGAGGAGCAATTCATACCCCTTACTTGATCGCCCCCTCCAACCCTCAACCACCCTCACCATGTAACTCCGACGCCCAAGGCAGCATCGCCACCCACAGACACAAATGACCCACAGCGTAGTGGTAGAAGACATAGCGATCGCCTGGAACATGCCAGAAAGAGAAATTGATACCAACACCAGCAGAACTCCGCACCATTAACTCCGGTCCATCAGTACCCGTTAGACCCAGCCGCGCTCCATCTGCCATCGCGTCATATAAAACACACTCAGCCACCACAAACAGCTTTTGCACTAGAGGGCGAGACGACTTCGAGTGCAAGAACTCCAACACCTCCCCCGCGATCGCCTCCTGCACCTGCCGGTCTAGCTTGCTCGATAGCGATTCCCGAAAACCCTGCTGAATAGAGTTGCTAGGACTGACACCTGTTCTGAGACTGTCAGACCGCCAGCAGATGAAAATCTGCCCGTCAGTGTAGACTGCATCAATCATCTGGTTAGCAGTAGCTTTCAAATCACTGGCAGACTGGTCAAAGAAGTAATTCGTCATCCAGTGGCTAATTGCCGCAACCTCCTGCACATCTTCTGCTTGCGAGAGCTGACCGATGGGAAAGTCCAGTTTCTGCTCGTAATAGCTGGTCAGAATCTCCCAGAACCGACGCTGCAACAGTCTCAACCGTTGATTTCTCGCCCGTGCCGCTGACCGCCTAATCTCCTTAGCGTCGTACTTATTGACCCGATTCTCACACTCCTTCACCAGAGCTGGGTCTTTCGCCTTGAAGTGCTTGAAGTGTGCAGGAATAGCAACAAGCTTCCCCTCCCCCTGCCGCTGCGACTGGGCTTGCAGGAAAACAGCATCCTTACAATGTGGACAGAGTAAGCCGAGCCGCTTGTATGAGTCATGGTCGGCATCTGTCGCGGCAATTAGTACTCCGCCATAAAACATTGAGGTTGCGTATTTCATCTACTTGGGTATGGCAACCCTAACTGCCACCAAAATCGCTCTACACCTAGCATAAGTGCCCTTCAACAGTCCGATTGAAGCACATTGCCTCATCTTTCACCTGTAGGCTAAGTCACCCTCGTTAATTGAGGTGAGGACAGTTATAGGTGATACAGGCTAAGGTAGTGTCTGCCACATCGGTTTTACAGTTCAACCTGAGAAAAAATATGAGCAAAATTTTAGGAATTGCGTTATTCATCCTTGGAGTCTACTTCCTCGGCCAAGACATCATCTTTGCCTCGCACTACTACCCGTACAGTTGGCCCTACTTTTGGGGTGACATTCCAGCTACTGGTTCAGTCTTAGCAATTATGGGTGGAGTCATCTGCCTGCTGTTTTTCTCCAGACAAACTGGCACTTTCGGCTGGATTCTGCTGGGTCTTGGGATTGTCTTTGTCTTTCTGAGTGGCGGTGTGATTCTAAAACCAACCAGCTTGTGGAACTTCTTCATTGCCTTTGCTGCCTTAGCTGGAGGATTTCAGTTGATGAACCAAGGCAGACTCAGGTTCTAGGATTTCGCCCCTATAAACACAACAATGAACCCGTCAAGCTGCCAGGATGAAGAATCAGCAGCTCATGACGGGTTGTTAGCAATGTGACCAATTTAAATAGAGTGGAAAATTTGAGTGATTTGACTAAGGTGGACAATAACGCAATTGACCTATTTAACCTTCGTGCATCCATTCCGCCGATCCAGACGGTACTTTAGCTGTTCAAAAACCTCCGTTAACAACTCAATGAATATCAAAGGTAGAAACTACGGTTTTGGATGCAACAACGGTGAGGCATTGCGAGGAGATTAGAGCAGGAAGCACAGGCGCTAATCTATAAGTTCATTTGGATGTCTCGTTTGTGCTTGTACCTAAATTAGCAACAGTCTCTCAGCACAGCACTAACAATTTACTCAATTTGATAACCTTTTACTCTCTGTAACACTCGCTCAAATATTGCAACAATGCTTGCTGAAGTGGCGATAGCGAAGCGGTCGCCCTCAAAGGGCATCGCCCACACACCGCTTTCAGGGATTGCATAGTTCAGCAAAATCCCTGAGGGAGGTCACTCAAAGCAGGTGTTATGGTGCTGAATATCAAGGGAGTATGGCTCATTCGGTGCCTTGACTCTGGTTCGATCCCAGATACT
>CAXUIV010000616.1:0-3096 GCA_964250875.1 uncultured bacterium | reverse complement strand
GCAGAAAACATCACCTTTGTGCTGCACGCTCAAGGCTACACTCGCAAAGAAATTCAGCGCCGTCTGGCACCAACTTTGAAGCTAGTGGGTTTACTCTCCAAAGCTGACTGCTTTCCCGATCAACTGTCAGGGGGAGAGCAACAACGAGTTAGCATAGCCCGGGCGATCGTGGGAACACCGCCACTGCTGCTGGCAGATGAACCTACCGGCAACCTCGACCCAGATAATTCCTGGCAGGTAATGCAGATTCTCCAAAAGCTAAACTCTTTTGGAGCTACAGTCATTGTCACAACCCACGACGAACAGTTGGTTCGGCGGTGCAATCATTCAGTGGTACAAGTGCGCGATGGTCGGCTGTATCGCGTTTGATCAAGAAATGGAAGATGGGAACTCTAGGTTCCCATCATTCACTACACCTTCACCGCCTTACTACCCACTGGCGCATAGTAATTGCCGTCAGCATCGACACCTACCTGTAGCAGAGATTCGTCACCCGTAATCAACCGGGCACCACGTTTGTGGGTGAAATAATTCCAGGCCCACTGAAGCATTACCACGAGTTTGTTGTCAAACTCAATCAGGAAGTAGATGTGGATGAACAGCCAAATCAACCAGGCGAAGAAGCCTGTAAATTTGATGAAGCCTAAATCTACAACCGCAGCATTGCGCCCAATGACCGCTAAGCTGCCTCGATCTACATAACGGAACTCTGGTACAGTGTTGCCTTTAAGCTGCTGTTCAATCAGCGTGGCAACATACTGACCCTGCTGCATCGCCACTGGCGCTACACCGGGCAGCGGCTTCCCGTTCTGATGGGAAGAACTAGCTAAATCGCCAACGACAAAAATATTAGGATGCCCAGATACATTCAGATGAGGTTCGACAATTACCCGTCCAGCGCGGTCGAGTTCAGCACCTGCGCGTTCGGACAACACCTTACCCATGTGGGAAGCCTTCACTCCAGCTGCCCACAAGATTGTTCTAGACTTGATCTGTTCGACTTGTTCGCCTTTGCGCGTAGTCACGACATCGCCATCAATCTTCGTCACGAGCGTCCTTGTCTGTACAGTTACGCCCAATCGCTTGAGCGATACTTCTGCTTTTGCCGATAACTCTGGAGCATAGGGTGGCAGGACGCGGTCTAATCCTTCTAACAGTAAAATTTGGGCTTCAGCAGTGTCAACGTTGCGGAAATCTTGCTTCATCGCGCAGGCTAGTTCGGCGATCGCCCCAGCTAACTCCACGCCAGTTGGGCCACCGCCAACAACGACAAAGGTCAACCAGGCACGGCGCTTTTCGGGATCTGTTTCCTTTTCTGCGGCTTCAAAGGCGAGAAAGATGCGTCGCCGCATTTCCAGAGCATCTTCTACTGTTTTTAACCCCGGAGCCACATTTGCCCACTCGTCGTTACCAAAATAGAAATGGCTGACGCCAGTAGCGACGATCAACGTATCGTAAGTAAGTTCTCCGTTACTCAAAATGACTTTGCGCTGTTCTGGATCTACGTCTACGACTTCTCCCATCAGCACTTTGGTATTCTTGCTGCGATTCAATACAGCCCGGAGGGGGGACGAGATATCAGCGGGGGAAAGCGTACCTGTTGCGACTTGGTAGAGCAGCGGCTGAAATAGGTGAAAGTTGCGTTTATCAACCAGAGTGACGTTTACAGGAGCGCGACTCAGCGCCTTGGCAGCATAAAGTCCGCCAAAGCCACCACCGATAATCACCACTTCATGAGGAGACTGATTTTTAACGGCATCTACCATAAGAGAGATATCCTTGTTATGTTATTTACTATTTTGCCCATTTTCTCAACCTGGTAGATACGCCTTCTTTCTAGCGTAGACAGCTCAAAACGACCGTAGCAATCGCTACAAGTATATTCGTTCTGCCATAAGTTTGCCAGAGGAACCAATGCCTTACCTAACAGCAGCCAGCGATATTAGAGCGCTTATTGCCGAATATGCCAAGGCTAAAACTCTATGGGTGGATACAGAAGTAGCTGACCATAGAACTAGAAAGCCCAGACTCTCTTTGATTCAAGTGTTGGCCGATCCTAGAGACATGAGTGGCGATCGCACTTCTGTTTTGGATGTGTTAGAGCAACCCCAATTAGTGACAGAGTTCATTGATACAATCATGACGAATCCTACCATTGAGAAGGTCTTTCACAACGCGAGCTATGATATAAAATTCCTCGGTAAAAACAAAGTCAAGAACTCTACCTGCACGCTGGAGATGGCAAAGAAGATACCCTACTATATGTTGCCATTACCCAACCGCAAACTCAAAACTCTAGTACTAGCACTAGGCAAATTCTCCCATGTGGACAAAGCAGAGCAAGCAAGTGATTGGGGGCAACGTCCCATCACTGCTCAACAGCTACAGTATGCCCAGATGGACTGTGTTTATGTAGCCCACGTGCATCAAAGGCTGCTAGAGCTAATTGAACAAAGCAGTCCTGACCCAGCGACTGAGGAACTAACATCGCTGATCGACCAATATCAGGCCATCGAACCAGATTGGCGGCTGCTAGATTCAAAAATCACTCATCTCCACGAGCGAATTAAAAAAGCCATGCAGGCTCAAAACGTAGCGCAAACTTCACACTTCAAACTCTCCGGTGTAGAGCGATCAACAATAAAAGTGGCGTTTACCGAACTGGCAAAGCTAGCTCAAACGCAAGGAATTGATTTGGATTTTCCTGTAACACTAACGCAGACACTTCAAAAAGAGCTGGGAACAGCGCTCAATCAACTGCCTCTGCAAGAGGAAAAGAGTACGAGTTGGCGATTGATTTCCAATGCGCTGGAGGATGACGTGGAGTAAATTGAGGAGTTCGAGGTGTGGAGTTCGGAGTCACCGCCTTTTGGCGTTGCTTAATTAAGGTATGAATCTCTCTTAGTACCTTTGCGCCTTTGCGCCTAACGCCTCCGGCTTCGCTTCGCTCATGCGAGAGCTTTTCATCCTGTCATTCTGCAACGCCCAAATCCTGCACCCGCTGCCACACCTGCTCAACCAAATCCGGCTGATCGGCGTCGAACCACTCAATTTGAGGATAGGCACGAAACCAGGTGCGCTGTCGTTTGGCAAATT
>CAXUIV010000615.1:0-3116 GCA_964250875.1 uncultured bacterium | reverse complement strand
AAACCCTCCTTCAGGGCTGTCTCACCACACCGGAAACTTGCTCTCAGCGGTTCGTACAAATGGTAACTTTAACCCTGGGGAACAATTCGATCATCAACATGAACGCAGCAGACGATAAAACTATAGTCCAACAGTATTTCAATTCCATAGGGTTTGACCGCTGGAGACGAATTTATGGAGATGGTGAAGTCAACAAAGTTCAGCTAGACATCCGCAATGGACATCAGCAGACAGTCGAGACAGTACTGAACTGGCTAAAAGCCGACGGTAATCTCACCGGACTACCAATCTGTGATGCCGGGTGTGGCGTAGGTAGCCTCAGTATTCCGCTGGCTGGGGCTGGTGCCAAAGTATACGCTAGCGACATCTCCGAGAAAATGGTAGGAGAAGCGAAGGAAAGAGCCGAGGCAGCGTTAGGCAGCAATAATCCCACCTTCGCTGTCCAGGACTTAGAAACACTGAGTGGTCATTACCACACCGTCATTTGTCTGGATGTGCTAATTCACTATCCCCAAGACAAAGCAGACCAAATGATCTCCCACCTCAGTTCGCTGGCAGAATCGCGCCTGATTCTCAGCTTTGCCCCAAAAACCCTAGCCCTCAGCCTACTGAAAAAAATTGGCAGCTTTTTCCCTGGCCCCAGCAAAGCCACTCGCGCCTATTTGCACCGTGAGGCTGATGTGGTGAAGATTTTAGAAGGCAATGGCTTTTCAGTGCAGCGACAGGCGATGACAAAAACTAGCTTTTACTTTTCCACAATCTTGGAAGCTACACGCAGATGAGTCGAATATTTATAGGCATAGCAGCTATTTTGGGTGGTCTATCGGTCGCCAGTGGTGCTTTTGCCACCCATGCTTTAAAAGAAAAGTTGAGTGAAAGATCGCTGGAGATTTTTGAGACTGCGGCTCGCTACCAGATGTACCACGCCTTGGCTTTACTGCTGGTGGCACTGTTGTTAATGCGTGCTGAGCTATCTCAATCAACTCTGGTAGCAACTGGGTGGCTGTTTATTGTTGGCACTGTTGTTTTCTCTGGTAGCCTTTATACCCTAAGCCTAACTGGTGTTAAATCGCTGGGAGCAATTGCACCTTTGGGTGGCGCAGCATTCATAGCGGGTTGGGGGGCTTTGGCGATCGCGGCTTTGCTGCAAAAATAGGTCGCAAAGGCGCGAAGGCGCGAAGACTGGTGTCTCTAGTAAGGTTGTGCTTGATGATGCTTACAAACCACACTTTGCTAAGGTGCCATCAAAGCTGTACTTAAAATTGTAGCCCCGCTCGAAGGTGGGCAAATGACCCTTGTCAGGGTTGCCATAGTCCGGTTCGTAGCCGGACTTAAAGCGCTCTCGGTGGCCATCATAGGTATACTGAATCAACCACTCTCCTCCGGGACGCTGCCACTGTAGCTGATTGTAGGCTTTATGATAATCATTCCCAGACTGCTGTAATACCTGTCGCTGGGCTGTAAAACCCAGATTACCACCGCTGGCTTTGCTCCAGAGTTGGTCTACGGTCTTGAGATCCTGGCAGGGCGGTACTCCTGCCTCTTGTATCTCTACCTGTCCTGTCTGCTCTGAGTGAGGTCCGAAAGCTTTTAGAAGAGCTTCTGTCGTGTCTTCATTCGCCTGCTTCCAGTTGTGTGACTGCAAGTCCTGGCGTAGAGCGGTGTAATCTACTCCCTTAGAAGAGGTTAAGGGCACCGATGCTAAGGTGTCATTGTTGCTTGATGGAGATGAGTTAGACCCAGATTGACTGGGTTGGCTAGAGGGAGATGATTGGCTGGAATTGCTTGCAGTTGAATCCGACTTACTCAGGTTAATGCCGGAATTACGAGTGAACCACCAAATTCCACCACCGACTAACCCGACTGTAATCAGAAGAGCTATTACCAAAATAGGAGTTTCGTTTTTTTGAGCCATTTTTTTGAGCTGTTCAACGCCTGCCAATGTCATTTAGCTATTGTAGTCAAGGCATTTAGAGCTAGGTTGAGCTGGAGGACATTGACTCCATGCTCACCAAAAATGCCCAGAAATCTACCGTCTGTACTTTTGGCAATCAGCGATCGCACTCTGTCGGGCGGCAGTGATCGCGCCTTTGCCACTCGTTCTACCTGGGCATTAGCTGCCGCCACACTGATGTGGGGATCGAGACCAGAGCCTGAAGTATAAACAAGATCGACGATTGGCTCGATCCCAACCTTTTGTAGTTTACCTATATCTGACCGAATCCGTTTGAGTAAATCTGGATCGTCAGGTTTACGACTGTCTTTAAGCAACTCTTCAGTGTTGCTGGGAGCGAGGTCGCTAGCGCCAGATGTACCAGTCTTGAGGACGCCGTTCTTATCATTTTTAGGGTCGGCAGTACTATAATCGACCGTACCAGGACGACTCAAGAAATACCGTTCTGACGAGAAAGGTTGACCGATTAAAGCAGAGCCTACCACTTGTCCCTGGGAATTTTTAAGTAAGCTGCCACTGGCTTGGTACGGGAAAATTAGACTGACAAGCAGCATCACCGCAGGGTAGAGTAAAGCGGTCAGCACCCAGAGAACCACAGTTATCCGCATCGCTCTGCTAGTTTCTCGTGCAATAGACATTAGAATTGCTCCGGTTGGAAAACGATAGACAAGTTAATTCGCTGTTAAGCTAACCCCATAGCCGTGATCGCGAGATCAATCACCTTGATCGCGATGAACGGCGCAATCACTCCGAACACACCATAAATAATGATGTTGCGCTGTAACATCTGATTTGCCGATAGGGGCCTAAACTTTACACCCGTTAGCGCTAGAGGAATCAAAGCTGGGATGATCAAAGCGTTATAAACCAGGGCTGACAAGACTGCTGAATTAGCACTCGTTAAGCTCATAATGTTGAGTTTGCCCACTCCAGCTGCTGCAAACATAGCTGGGATGATAGCGAAGTACTTAGAAACGTCGTTGGCAATTGAAAAAGTGGTCAGCGCCCCGCGAGTAATCAGCAGTTGTTTACCAATGGCAACAATATCGATTAGCTTTGTGGGATCGGAGTCCAGATCCACCATGTTGGCTGCTTCTTTGGCTGCTTGAGTGCCAGAGTTCATGGCGACTCCAACATTCGCTTGGGCTAACGCTGGGGCGTC
>CAXUIV010000614.1:0-3122 GCA_964250875.1 uncultured bacterium | reverse complement strand
TACCAATGGATAAACCTGATAACACTAACGATATTCTGGCAATTTTAATTGCCCTCACTCTCACCGCTGCTGCCTTGAAATACTTTGTGCTGAACAATGAGCAGCCACAATCTCAGCCACAACAGTCAGCCCAGTATCAGCTACCGCGTCTTTAAGTTCTATGGCAAGAATTTAATCAATCGCACTTTGAGTGAGTCGCAGCCTTTGTCGCTGGTATTATACTTGGTAGCAACTGCTTCAATGTGTTGAATCTGTCCTAGTGCCTTGCCGCAAGGCATGCCGTACTTTGCCAAAACCCGATCGCTGGCAATCAAGAGCGCAGTGCGCGATCGCTCAACAAAATCTTCTAGGGTGTAATCGTTACCTGCGGTGAAATACTCTTGGACAACAAGAGAGGGAGAATAACAGAGTTCCTGAGAGCCATCTGGCCACTCAACTTGAAAGCGAATTTCAGGCATGCAAGAAATAATTTTGAGTTTTGAGTTTTGAGTTGAAGTCTTAGCTTCTTTTCTTTGACTCAAGTAACCCATAATAATAACTCAGATGCAGCTTGGCGGAAGCTTCCCATGTATAGCGAGTGCAGACCGACTGGCTTTGCTGAATCAACTGTGTGCGTAAGCTGGGCTGTAGTATATCATGCATGGCTCCCGCGATCGCTGCTGACGAATTTGATACCAACAGTGCTTGAGAGTCTGAAAGAAACTCGGTGAACGGTGGTTGATTCAATGTGATAACAGGAATGCCAGAGGCGATCGCTTCTAGTACAACTAATCCCCATCCCTCTAATACAGAGGGAAAAACAAAGGCATCAGCAACTCGATAAAGGGCAGGCATGTCTCGATCTGAGATGACTCCTGGCAGCAGGAGAGATTTACCCGGCGATATCCCTGAACTTTTAGCCAAAGCCAAAAAGTCGTCCCGATAAGCTTTATAGTCAAACAGTGTTGCCCCTCCGGCAATGATAAGCTGCGCCTGAGGATGCTGATTAAGCACTTCAATAAAAGCTTCCAGCAGTTTAATTGAATTTTTGCGGGGTTCAATTCCTCCCACCGTCAGGTAAATCGGCCATCCGTCCAGTCCTAACTGCTGCTTGAGGATTTGTTCGGATCCATCTAAGTTGGGAGAGAACCGCTGGCGGTTGATGCCGTTGATCGCTCTAGGAGCATTAATTTGGTAGTACTGCTGTAGTTCTGCCTGCCCTCGATCACTTACACACAAGCATAAATTAGGGTCACGAATAGAGCGGTCTTGGCACTGCTGCAAATATGGACTATTGAATGCCTCAATATGATGTACTGTCCGCACAAAATGGGGAATTTGCCCTGCGCTTCTGAGAATTGAGAGGGCATTGGCACTGATGCAGTCCTGAGCATGGTAGCAATCATAGATCTGTTCTAAACTCAGATAGTCTACAAACTCCTGAATCCGCTGCTGAATTAAGATGTCAATGTCGCCATTCACAGGTTGGGCAGGCACGAATTTGCACTCGCAGGCGAGGGGACGGTCAAAGCCTGTACCGTCTTTGTCCAAGGCATAAACGCAGACTCTATGTCCCAAAGCTTGTAATGCCTCTGCTAATTCTAGAGTGTGAACTACGCTCCCTCTAAACTTGGTAGAGTAGGTCAGTAAGGCAATGCGCAAATAAGACTGACTCATTTTCGTTGTTTGTTATTTGTTGTTTGTTATTTGTTGTTAACAGTCTGACTAAACATCTTGACCACGGACAACTGACCTGGTTTAGCAGTAAGCTGTTTTACGGTATTCATAGCGATTCCAGATGGCAACCATTAACGACAACTACCTCAAGCTCAAAGCGGGTTACTTGTTTCCTGAAATTGCTCGACGGGTCAACGCCTTCTCGGAGGCAAATCCTGATGCCCCGGTTATTCGGCTGGGAATTGGTGATGTGACAGAACCACTGCCTTCAGTCTGCCGTACAGCCATGATCCAAGCGGTTGAAGAAATGGGCGATCGCGCTTTGTTTAAAGGCTATGGGCCAGAGCAGGGATACGCCTGGTTGCGGGAGAAGATTGCTGCCCATGACTTCCAAGCACGAGGGTGCCATATTGACGCTGCCGAAATCTTCGTCTCCGATGGTTCGAAGTGCGATACGGGCAACATTCTCGATATTTTTGGCAACAACAATATCATTGCTGTTACCGATCCCGTATACCCTGTATATGTAGATACCAACGTGATGGCAGGGCATACTGGACCTGCCGATGATCGGGGTGAGTATAATGGCCTGGTTTATCTGCCCATCACAGCGGAGAACAACTTCACCGCCGAGATTCCCTCCCAAGAAGTCGATTTGATCTACCTATGCTTCCCCAATAATCCTACGGGAGCTGTTGCCACCAAGCAACACCTGAAGGCTTGGGTGGACTACGCCAAAGCCAACGGCTCAATCATCTTCTTTGATGCGGCTTACGAAGCCTACATCACAGATAAGGACATTCCCCATTCTATTTATGAGATTGAAGGAGCCACTGATTGTGCCATTGAGTTCCGCTCGTTCTCCAAAACAGCGGGCTTTACCGGCACCCGGTGTGCGTTTACAGTCGTGCCGAAGACACTGACAGCGAAAGCTGCCGATGGCTCAGATGTGGAAGTGTGGAAGCTGTGGAATCGCCGTCAGTCCACCAAGTTCAACGGAGTATCATACATTGTTCAACGCGGAGCCGAAGCGCTCTACTTTGAGGAAGGACAGGCACAGGTCAAGGCGCTGGTCAGCTTCTATTTAGAGAACGCCAAAATTATTCGCCAACAGTTGACGGCAGCCGGATTAAGCGTGTACGGCGGTGTGAATGCACCATACGTCTGGGTGAAAACGCCCAATATCTCCAGTTGGGATTTCTTTGATAAGTTGCTGCACAATACACATGTCGTGGGCACGCCCGGTTCGGGTTTTGGGTCTGCGGGTGAAGGCTACTTCCGCATCTCGGCGTTTAATAGTCGGGAGAATGTCGAAGAGGCGATGCGAAGGATTACAGAGCAGTTTTTGCGGTGAAACGTTGTATTTAGTGAACAGCATTTTTGTGACGAACCGCTGAGAGCAAGTTTCCGGTGTGGTGAGACAGCCCTGAAGGAGGGTTTCCCTCCGCAGGGGACTGCGTTAGCCG
>CAXUIV010000613.1:0-3128 GCA_964250875.1 uncultured bacterium | reverse complement strand
AAAACAACAAAGCCTTGCCAAAGCTATTTCTCATCTTCATCAAGCAATGCTAATTAAAGAAATTGCTGCTTTGAAAGCTGAACTTGATGATCATTCTCGTTTTCCTAACGAATTACCAAGAGAAGCCATTAGAACAGCTTTTAGAGTGCGATTATTTCTCAGTAGTCAAGCAATGCAAGCTACCCCAGAATTGGATGCTGAAATTATGCTCAACGCTGATGTTTCTATTCAAGGTTGGGCAGTAGCCACAGCAACAGAAGCGAATCTCCTCTTAGAAATGGGGAGGCATCAAGAAGCTAAAGAATTGCTTGCGGTAGAAACCTCTAAATTCAGACAAGTAGCGGAAAGATGGAGCAATGAATTAATCAGCAGCGAAAACTCTTATTTGTCTACAGCTTATCGTTTTACTCATTCTCGTTTCAAAGAGCATATCACTTTAGAACGAGTAGAACGAATTACGGAAATATTAACGGGCGATCGCGCTTTGTCACCCGACCAAATTCGCCGACAGAAAACCAATGTTGATGTAGAGTTTGACATGTCCTATAGTTCTTCTAAATTTGATGCAACATGGATACATCGCCAAATTGCTGTAGCTGAGTATTTGGATACTTTGAGCGAACTTTCAGCAAGACTAGAGAGTTTAGGATCTTTTGCATCTCTGTGCGAGAGTAGAGGTGTTAAGAGTAGCTGTGAGATTCTTCCTGGGGCTGCCACTAAACTAGGAATGTACACACTATCCGCTGAATAAGGGATGTCGTGAAACCTAGCTCAACTAGCAATGTTAAGCGTTTGAAGTCGAGAGATCCAGATCGTGCCATCGCTTAGGCAATCTCATTGCGCTGAATCGCCAGTTCGATTTCCTCAGGGTGAAACTCCGTGTACGCCCAAGCATTGGCTAAGTCAATAGCAGTGAGGGTAGGATAGCTCGTAAGCAGATCGGCATCACTGTATCCAAGACGACGAGCTTCCACAAGGACCCAGATGGGTATACGAGTCTTGGCGATGCGAGCGTCTCCACCACACACTCCAATGGTTCTCTCAATGCCTTGATAACTGTTGTCAAGGCTCTGGGCGAGTAGCTGAATTGCCCTCACTTTCTCACTGGGATTAAGGGCAAGAAGGTGTTGCTCTAACTCTTTGAGTGTCACGGCTGTAGTCCGCCTAATGTTAAGTAAGGCTGTGCCTGCCATTTTATCAAAGACGCTGAGTTGCATCTGTCATAAATCGGTTTCCTTCCTATCTCTAGTATGCGCCTACTCCGGCTAACTCCATTCCTTAAATGGTCTTCCGGATTGCAACATTAACCGCAATCAGACAAAAGTCTTAGCGTTTTGACTCGAATTCGCTTACCAATATAAATTTGACAGCCAAAGCTATCTGTATGATTCTTTTTTAGAAGACTTCAGAGCCGCAATGGCAGAAACACCGCTAGCCGTTGATTTTACTCAAGAAAACGAGGTTTTGCAGATTATGCCTCGTCCGCCGATTCTCTCTAGCCACGATTTGCAGTGGGATGGAATTTATGTCCAACACCATCACCAACCGGCTTGGGAGACACCTGAGTATAGTCACACAAGGCATATGCTGCTCGTTCACACCTCTGAGCGAGTTGTTAGGGCAGAACGGGTGTTAGATGGACGCAGGCAAAGAGAGCAGCTTAGTTGGGGAAATATTGTCATCATTCCGGCGACAGTGCAGCATCAGGCAAACTGGAATCGGGAGAACACCTTCACCTTGCTATTTCTGGAGCCTGCCCATCTAGCTCATATAGCTCACGAATCCATTAACCTTGATCGCGTCGAACTCGTCCCCCAGTTTGCCATGCTCGATCCGCTGATCTATCAGATTGGCTTGTCGCTCAAAGCAGAACTAGAATCGCCTGGATTGAGCGATCGCCTTTTTGTTGACTCCCTGACAACCGCACTATCCATCCATATCCTCAGGAGTTACTCGTCTCGGCAACAATCTCTGCAAACACATGCAGGTGGCTTATCGCCGCGCAAGTTGCAGCAAGCGCTCGACTATATCAACACCTATCTAGGAGAGGATTTAAGCTTAGAGGCGATCGCCAGCACAGTCGGCATGAGCCAATACTACTTTGCTCGCTTGTTCAAGCAATCAATGGGCATTGCGCCTTATCAGTATGTGATTCAACAACGGGTGGAGCGAGCGAAGCAGCTATTGCAGCAACGACAGTTATCCATTGCCGAAATCGCCCTCCGGTGCGGGTTTGCGAGTCAAAGTCACCTGAACAAGCACTTTCGTCAGCTAACAGGCATGACTCCAAGAGCTTATCGGGAAGTGTAGCGATACCAACTGCAAAATAGGCGAGTTTCGCCAAAAATGGCAAGAACGTACAAAAAATAGCAAGAAGCTGGAATACTGCCAGCGATCGAACCCTTACTCTTAGCTGAGAAAAAGCTATTTAACAGAGGAGACACGATGCAAGTTGTCTATCCAGACGCGCCTCCATCATCCGCACGCCCAAATTTCCCCATTAACCTGACCCAACTCTACATCAACGGTGAATGGCGCGACTCTGCAAGCGGAAAAACCTTTGCCGCAATCGACCCCACGACAGAAGAAGAGATCGCCCAGCTTGCAGAAGGTACGGTTGAGGATGTCGAAGCCGCCGTTCAAGCTGCCGGAACCGCGTTTGAGACAGGTGCGTGGAGTCAACTCAGTGGCCACGAACGGGGCGAAATTCTTTGGCAGGTGGGCGATCTGTTCCGCAAATACGGTGAGGAATTTGCCTTTCTGCAAGCCAAAGAAATGGGGCGACTGTTCCGAGATTCGATGACGGTGGATATTCCCCACCTCGCCAACATGTTCCACTACTACGCAGGTTGGGCATCCAAGATTGAAGGCGCAGTGAAACAAACCACAAAGGGCTTGCACACCTATACGTTGCGCGAACCGCTGGGTGTCGTTGCTGCCATCACGCCGTTCAACTTTCCCTTGATTCTTTCTATCAGCAAATTTGCGCCTGCCCTCGCTGCTGGCAACACCATCATCCACAAACCTGCCTCCGCCACCCCTTTGTCAGCCTTGAAAGTCGCTCAAATTATGGAAGAAGCGGGTGTACCCCCTGGAGTGTTCAACGTTGTGATGGGTCCGGGCGGCAC
>CAXUIV010000612.1:0-3147 GCA_964250875.1 uncultured bacterium | reverse complement strand
ATCAAGCGATTTAGTCAGTTCACAGCAGACCGCAAGCGTGATTTGTTGAAAGAGGTGGCTTGGCATTTTCATATTGATGGGCGTCGCTACTTTCCTGAAGCTGAATTGCTGCATCTGGTAGCTGGTTTCCTGCCCACAATTGACATTCCAGCCTCAGAAAGTAAGGCCATCCTAGAAGAAATTGCGGCTCAGTATGGTTTATTGAAGGTGCAAGCCCATGGGTGGTACGGTTTTCTGCATCTGACGTTTCAAGAATATCTTGCGGCTCTTGCTGCCAACGAGAAAGGCGCAGCCGGGTTGCAGGAGGTTGTTGCTCATCGCTCTGACTCTTGGTGGGAAGAAGTTATTCTGCTGCTGGCTGGACGCATACACGATGCCACGCCTCTGCTACTGGGACTCTTGGGACACTCATTGGGGCATTCGATAGATCAGCCGTTGCCATTAGGAGAACTAGCAGCGAAGGATGACCTTTTCCACAGTGACTTACTATTAGCAGCCCGTTGTTTGGAGGGCACTCCGATTATTAGGATGCGGGGTTTGCGCGATCGCCTAGTGACAGAAGTGAAGAATCTGCTTCACTCCTCTTTCTACAAGCTGGACTGGGAAAGGACATCTAAAGTTCTAGTGGAAATTGGCGGTAGCGGCATAAAAGATGAACTGCTGGCAATGCTGGCAGATAACAATATTGAGCGCTGGAAGCGATGGAGAATTGGGTCAGCCTTTGAGGAACTTGGCGATCAAAGTGTAGCTGCGCGTTTGCTGGAACTTCTGGAAAGAGTAGAACTAGATGTATTGGTGCGCGGGTGTATCGTGTCGGCGCTAGCTGAGTTGAAGGCAACCTTTGCTGTGCCTAGACTTTTAGACATGCTTAAAGCTGATGAAGACTATGGAATTCAGGAAAAGATTGCTGAAGTTTTAGGAAGTTTAGGCGATAAATCAGTGGTGCCTGAGCTGATGGACGTGCTGAATGACCAGAGGCGAGATGAATGTGTTAGAAGCTCAATTGCTCTTTCTTTAGGCAGATTGGGCGATAAGTCTGTAGCTCCTGTACTGCTGCAAATGCTTCTAGATAAAACGACAACTCCCAGAATGAAGCTAGCGATCACTCAAGCTTTGACAGACTTGGGAGATAAATCCTTAACTGGTGACCTGTTAAAACAGCTTCAGGATGAAACCGTGGATTGGCAGGTCAGGTGGCTGTTAACAGAAATCCTGGAAAGCTTACAAAAAACTGCTATTGCTCCCCTAAGAGAGCTGCTGAAAAGCCCAAGCCTGAATCAGGCTGTTAAAGTGGGCATAGCTGCCGCTTTAGGAACTTGGAGAGTGCGTGACGACATCCCAGCTATCCTTCGTCAGGCGATAGCAGACCAAGTTGTGCCTCCTAACTGGTGTTTAGGAGACCATGTGGAGATTGGCTATGTTTGGCAACGCATAACCCGCACGCTCAAAAGCTTGGGGGATGATTCGGTTGTGCCAGTCCTTGTAGAGGCATTTGAGCAGCGTGGAGCTGATCATAATGTACGCAACTTGTCAAGAGATTGGTCTGACGAAATAAAAGGCATAGTTGCTGCTGCCTCTGAGTATAAGCCAGAGGCGATCGCTCTCCAGATACTAGCGATGTTGCGCGAACAGGAGTGGCAGCCATTTCAAGAGAACCTTTTAGAGAGCCTGCCACAACTGACAACTAAGTCCTTGGTGCCTCAGTTACTGAAAACGCTTGCAGAGCGCGGAATATACCATGTCTCCGATAAGAAATGGATGGGGGTCATTCAGGCAATTGCCCAAGTAGCGGATGACTGCAAAACAGTCGAAGCTCTGCTGCAAATGATGCCAGTTCAACCAAGCAGCGATGAGGAGAAGCATTTGGCACAGGTCATTTATGCTGCACTTTATGCAGTCAGCCGACGGGCTGGGGTGCGAGTGAGTCGTGATGGCAAGATAGAACCGCTCGTTGCCGATCAGACTGCGAAAGTAATCTTAAATCCTGCTCCAACGCTGCTGTTGTCAGTAGTACCCCATATGCCAGTCACCTAATCCTGGTCGTGTGTTAGCGATTAGGAGAGGCTAGGTTACGGAAACGGGTATACTGCGGATCAAATAATAATTTGACTGTACCTGTCGGACCATTACGGTGTTTATTAATAATGATTTCGGCAATTCCTCGGTCAGGAGTATCGGGAGAATAATATTCATCTCGGTACAGCATAATGACCAAATCCGCGTCCTGCTCAATGCTCCCACTTTCACGCAAATCCGACATCATTGGTCGCTTATTGTTGCGGCTTTCGACTTGCCGACTCAACTGAGATAGAGCAATTATTGGGACATTAAGTTCGCGGGCTAGACCTTTGAGCGATCGCGTAATTTTTGATAATTCCTGCACCCGATTATCGCCACTGCCTTCCATCAACTGCAAATAATCTAGTAAGATCAAGCCCATCGCTCCACCTTGTTCTGCCTGAAGACGACGAGCCTGCGATCGCATTTCTGTTACTGTAATGTTTGGCGTATCGTCGATAAAAATCGCCATCTCCGAGAGCATACCAATAGCACGGCTTAATGGTTCCCACTCATTCTGACTCACCCGTCCTGCCCGCAGACGATTACTTTCAATTCCGGCTTCACTAGCTAGCAGTCGCTGCACCAGCTGTTCTTTTGACATCTCTAAGCTAAAGATAGCAACTGGAAGCTTATGAAAAGCAGCAACATTATGAGCAAGATTAAGCGCGAAGCTGGTTTTGCCCATTGACGGACGACCAGCGACGATAATTAAATCAGAACGCTGAAAACCACCAGTCATCGCATCCAAGTCATAGAAGCCACAAGGAAGACCGGGTAGGGCGACGCCTTGGTGACGACTCTCAATATCCTGGAAAGTATAGATGAGGGTGTCAGAAAGGGGAACTAGGCCCTGCTGAGGACGTTCTTGGGTGATGCTGAAGACTTTTTGTTCTGCTTGGTCAAGAACAGTAGCTAACTCGGTTTCTGTCTGGTAGCCCAAATGAACAATTTGGTTGCCGGATTCAATCAGTTTGCGGCGCAGGTACTTATCCATCACCAACGCTGCCAAGGCGTCGATGTTGACAGCTGAAACGGTGCGGTCTACTAACTGCGCTAACTTAGTTTTACCCCCAACCCGTTTTAGCA
>CAXUIV010000611.1:0-3149 GCA_964250875.1 uncultured bacterium | reverse complement strand
CACTCTTGATTGCCGCTGGCACCAGCATGGGCAACCCCACGTAGACGACCCCAAACTAGAATATCTCCATTTGCCACAATAATTCCACCCGGATTTAAATCGCCCAAAATCACCACCGTACCGGCATGACGGATTTCTACTCCGGAACGAACAGGCATTTGAAGATAGAGCGGCTCCGCTAGCAGCGGCGGCGCTGTTATCTGACTGAGAGAGGATTGAGGTGGCTGTTCAACAGAATAACCAGCTGTTGCTGCTGCCACAGCAGTTTGGCGTCGGCTGGTATGGACGAGCTTCAATTTCAGTTGGACCTCATTTAGAGCGTCAGCGATCGCCTGCAATTGCCGTCCATCCAACAACCGATCTGAAGCCATGAGATGCACCACTGTATGCGGTTGCCAAAAGCGATCGCCACCATTAATCCGCTGCTTGAGCTGTTGCCACAGGTCGAACCAGTTGGTTGCAGGTGGGGTCTCCGCTTCTGACGGTAAGATTAACAGTAGCCGTCCTGCCTCACTTTTAAAGTGAACTTGTAGTTGGCGGCTCACCACTGGCTCGACGGGCGGCAATACGGTTGATACTGGTGAGGGTAAGGACGAATCTGATGTCATGCAGCAACAACGCTTTGGTGAACCGACTAACTATCCATATTAGTCGTGTCATTGTATCATCTGCGGATTGGTTAGATGACTGAGTAAAGATAGTTTGTCTAGGCAGGATCTGATTTAAGCATATGGGTGACAAAAGGCCGCGATGGAGTGACATCATCATTAAGCAGCAACTGCTGCTGGTAGTTATGGGGGGAACGCTGGGGGCGTTGCTGATCGGACTGATCATCTGGCGCTCAGGTCGCTTTTTTGAGGCGCTGAACCTGCTGCTGCAACCTACATCCTCACCACAGGTTGATGTGCGTCCCCTCGTTATCCATCAAATTCATTCAGCCAGCCAGTTAACAACTGCTGTCTTAGCGATGGAAACTGTAGTTCCTACTCATCAAGATAGGACGGTAGCAGGTTATGTCATCGGCACCACAACTCTGCTTTATATTGCCTACGGCGAGGTGCGGGCAGGAGTTGATTTGAGTGGGTTGAAACCAACTGACGTGGAGGTACAAGGCAATACCATCCAAATTCGCCTGCCACCGCCCCGAATTCTTGACAGCAAAATAGATGTGAATCGCTCAAAAGTCTATGATTACTCACGAGGCTTCTTGGCGTTAGGCCCAGATGTAGCACCTCAGTTGCAGACGCTAGCTGAGCAAGAAACGCTCAAGAGAATTGTTGCCAACGCATGTAGTCAGGGCTTGCTAAAATCAGCCAATGACCGGGCAGAATTGGTCGTCTCCCAGTTACTTAACGTATCAGGGTACAAACAGGTACAGGTGGAAACGACTTTGCCTTCATCTGATTGTGAGCAGGCTGCAACAGGAAAGTAAGTAGATAGGCGGGAATGAGGCTAAGCATTTTATGAAATGCAAACTGCCAGTTTTCTCCCAATGCCCCGTGCCCCATGCCCCATGCCCAACCTTAACATCGTTGATTTTCACCGACCTACTTAGTAGGTAAAATATTTTGTTACCCGTGATAGACCTTGGTTCAAGAACCTTTTAAAAGAATTGGAAACTCCTTACAGAAACTTTATTGCATCCAATCTTAAAACCTGAATAATAGTAATTATCCACTCAACCGCTGTTAGGGAAACAGCATGATTTACTGAGAAAACTGGTACTAAGCTGTCTGAAAGATCAAAGTAATACTGGTGAACATAATTGCAACACTGCTGGTAAGCAAAGAGTTATGTGTCACTCTATTTGAAGACTTAGAGATATTTTCATTTGAAAAACGTTTTCACTACACACGCCGTCGCAAAAAGGACTGTCCAAACAGATGAAATCTGATGCCGTATCATGTCAAACCAGTAAGGTCGAAGTGAGTGTCTATGAGTGCGAAGTCCACCTCAAGTTTCGGTTGATTGAGGAGAAGTCTGCCTTGCGCGATCGCGACCACCTGTTAGAGCTGCTGATTGAAGCATTCACGAGCGGTGCCGACGACTATCTCGAACCTCTGAAAACCCACGTTAAAACCCAGGAGATTTCAGATCTCGACGCCTCTCCTCAGATGCGACGTCAGCTGATGCGTTTGCGTAACTCCTCTGAAACGTAGACTTAAGCAGGATCTTCTGAGAATTTCCACAGCCGTCTTCATTTAGTTGTTGACAAAAGCGATGACTATTCGTTACCTTAATAAAAGTGTGACTCAGACGCCCCCATCGTCTAGAGGCCTAGGACACCTCCCTTTCACGGAGGCGACGGGGATTCGAATTCCCCTGGGGGTATAGGTTAATTATTTTTAGGATGGGTAGAGGGCTTATGCAGTTGCTCTACCCGCTGCCGAACTGCCAAGAGGTTTAATCGGAGATCGCTACAGATGCAGCGCTCAATCATTGCTACTGGCGTTGTTAGTTTAGGCCAAACATGCACTGAGTAGCAGAGATCGGTGCCGTCTGTATGCTCAGTTTCCAGCCTCCAGCTACCAGAGAAGGCTTTAAGGTCTCCTTTAACCATATTGAATTTTATTTCATGAGGAAACCTCTCCTCTAGATCTAAAATCACGCGGGCCGAGAAGTTGAAGCGTAGCAATCGCTGGGTGCCCACCTGCTCAAGACGAATACCACCCGATGGATGCTCCAGCCGACGGCTTTGGGTGAGGTTAGGGATGAAATCAGCAAGTGATTCATAGTCCGTTAGAACTTGCCAGACCGATTCAACCGAGTAGGGAATTTGAATTTTGGCAGAGATTCGTCGTTGTCTCTCCGCTACAGCTTCAGTCGTTACTTCCACAGCCTGTAGGAGGGATGCCTCTTCCAAACTGACCTCTGTACTCGTGTCCTCAGTGACGTCAGACCAATCAGGTTCCAGGTTGCGCTCGTGTTGCTTGCTCACAGTAAAAATAGGGTTTAGCGTGATCGAATTGAGGTAGGGTGACGGTGAAGCAAATTTTGCTCATGGTTGGATCATCAGCAATTGGGTAACTAGAGACAGCAATGGTGCCGTTCAAATGCTGTACTAAGCACTTTACCAGAGCTAATCCCAAACCAGTGCCTTGAATGGCTTGTTGAGTCACACCTTCACCGCGACGAAACTTATCAAAAAT
>CAXUIV010000610.1:0-3150 GCA_964250875.1 uncultured bacterium | reverse complement strand
TGGAACACTATCGGTTCACACATTGTTGTTTACCAGAAATAGACCGCGACGAGATTGACTTGACGACGATGTTCTTGGGTAAACGGCTATCTTACCCCCTGCTAATCTCATCCATGACTGGTGGCACCGAACAGGCGAGAATAATTAACCACCGACTGGCAGAAGTTGCTCAGCACCACAACATAGCCATGGGAGTCGGTTCCCAGCGAGTAGCGGTGGAAAAGCCCCAGCTTGCTCCCACGTTCGCTGTGCGATCGCGTGCCCCTGATATTCTCTTGTTTGCTAACTTAGGCGCTGTGCAACTCAATTATGACTACGGACTGGATGAATGTCGGCGCGTCGTTGACCTGTTAGAAGCGGATGCCCTGATCCTGCATCTCAACCCCTTGCAAGAATGCATTCAAACCAAGGGGGACACCAACTTTCGTGGGCTGTTAGATAAAATTGCTCACCTGTGCCAGAAGCTACCAGTACCAGTGATTGCTAAAGAGGTCGGCAATGGGATTTCAGCTAACATGGCGGAGAAACTCATAGCGGCTGGAGTAACGGCAATTGATGTTGCCGGGGCTGGTGGCACTTCTTGGGCCAAGGTGGAAAGCGAACGGGCGGAGAATTCTTTGCAACGGCGATTGGGCATGACTTTTACCGATTGGGGTTTGCCAACAGCCGAGTGTATCACCAGCATTCGTGCAGCGAGTGACATTCCCCTGATCGCCTCTGGAGGACTGCGTCATGGGTTGGACGTAGCCAAGGCGATCGCCTTGGGAGCCGATCTTGCCGGACTGGCGTGGCCATTTTTACAAGCTGCTGCCGAATCGGAAACTGCCGTTCATGCTCTAGCAGAGGTACTGGTTGCCGAAATCACCACCGCGCTATTCTGTACTGGCAATGCCACCTTGCATGATCTGCAACAGTCTGGAGCATTACAGCGATTAGGATAGCTATTACCTATTGTGGGCTATGGGGCATAGGGCATGGGGCATGGAGAGAACCTTTTTCAGCAAGTATTTCCCCCATTCATGAGTTTTATCTGCCACCGTAAGTACAGGAGAGCTTAGGAGAGCCTTGGTCACTAGCTGCTTAATTCTTTATCGTGGAGATTAAGGGTTAGGTTCAGGATTGGGATCGCCATGCAAAATGCCCAATGCCCGATGCCCAATGCCCGATGCCCGATGCCCGATGCCTCAGTACGAACAGTAAAAATGCGTGATTTTATTAGACAAACCTTTGCAAGCGCAGTTGGAAGCCTGCTCGGACTCTTAATTTTCTGCGGTCTTGGTACCGGTACCCTCATATTATTTCTAACTCTTCTAGCCTCTACGAGAGATACAGCGCCTCAGGTCAAAGACAAATCGATGCTGGTATTTGACCTGTCACTCAATATCACCGATGCCAAACCCAGCTCTACCACTAGTGAAGCAATTCAAGGCGCTCTATCGGGAGAGCGAGATGACACAATCTCTCTTCGCACAGTTCTGGACACTCTAGAAAAGGCACGGCGCGACAAACGGATCGTCGGCATATACCTTGACGGCAGTCAGAGTTCAGGTGGAGTCAGCGCGGGCTTTGCCACGCTCAAGGAAGTGCGGCAGGCGCTGGAGCGTTTTCGCAGCTCTGGTAAACCGATTTTGGCTTACAACATGGACTGGGGGCAACGAGACTACTACCTGGGTTCAGTGGCAGATACGGTCTTGGTCAACCCTTTAGGAGAGATGGAAGTTAAGGGCTTAAGTACTCAGCCGATGTTCTTGGCAGGGGCGTTTCAGAAATACGGCGTTGGCGTTCAAGTTACCCGAGTGGGGAAATTTAAGGGAGCAGTTGAGCCGTATGTCCTCACAAAGCTTAGTCCGGAGAACCGACTCCAGAACGAGCAATTGCTGGGCGATCTTTGGGGAGATTGGCGAGCTACAGTAGGCAAGAGCCGGAAATTAAGTGCCCAGCAGTTGCAGGCGATCGCTGACAATCAGGGTCTACTGCTGGCGGATGAAGCTCGTCAGCGTGGCTTGGTAGACCAGGTAGCTTATTTCGATGAAGTGCTGGCAAAACTTAAGCAGCTAACAGACAGCGATAAAGAGGACAAGACTTTTCGTCAAATTAGCCTCACCAGTTACGCAGATGTCTCTGACAAGTCCCTGGGGATGGAGCGTTCCTCCAAGAATCAAATCGCGATTGTTTATGCTGAGGGCGATATTGTTGATGGCCAAGGTAGCGTTCGAGAAGTGGGTGGCGATCGCTTTGCCAGACAGCTACGCAGGCTGCGACAGGATGGGGACGTGAAGGCAATTGTGCTACGTGTTAACAGCCCTGGTGGTAGTGCCACAGCCGCTGAGGTGATCCAGCGGGAGGTGCGACTGACACGTCAGGTCAAGCCAGTTATCATTTCGATGGGTGATGTTGCTGCCTCTGGCGGCTACTGGATTTCCGCTGATGCTGACCGAATTTTTGCTGAGCCAAATACGATTACGGGTTCAATCGGTGTGTTTGGACTCGCGTTTAATTATCAAAAGCTAGGGAATGACAACGGTATCACTTGGGATGTCGTCAAGACTGGTCGCTATGCCGATAGTGAGACAGTTTCTCGTCCCAAAACGCCTGAGGAACTAGCGCTCGCCCAGCGCTCCGTTAACCGGATTTATGGTCTATTCCTCGATAAAGTGTCGCAAGGGCGGAAGCTGCCGGAGCCAAGGGTGGCTGAGATTGCTCAAGGACGAGTGTGGTCAGGTACAGCAGCAAAGCAAATTGGTCTAGTTGATGAAATTGGTGGCCTTGATGCTGCTACCCAATATGCCGCTAAGCAAGCCCATCTGGGAGATGATTGGGAACTGTACCAATATCCGAAAGCTCGCAGCTTTGAAGAACGCCTATTGGGGCAGTTGGTTGGTGAGACTAAAATCCTCTTGTCACATGACTCTGAAATTGGTGATTCCCCTGCTGGGCGATCGCTTCATGACCCTGTAACAGCCGAATTCTCCAAACTTCAGGAGGAAGTCGCTACTTTACGAAAGATGAACGATCCACAGGGCGTCTACGCTCGCTTACCTTTTAACTTGCGGATTAATTGAGCGATTAGTCATGGAACCTTGAATTTTCTGTAAAATCACTGTTGTATTTCCGAAGCGAGCAGGTAAAGTTATGTAGAGTAGATCATCA
>CAXUIV010000609.1:0-3167 GCA_964250875.1 uncultured bacterium | reverse complement strand
TACGGGACTGACGGGGCTCGAACCCGCAACTTCCGCCGTGACAGGGCGGTGCTCTAACCAATTGAACTACAGTCCCTTATTTTCGAGCCATTTACAATCTTATCAAGTTTCTGGCGATTTGTCACAGTTGTTGAAAAGTAGTCAGTGATGTTTCCTGTGATAGTAAGGCCAAACGCTTGAGAATCCTAGGTTTAACTTGTTGATACTGCTCCTTTAGTAGATTTTTACTGACTTGAGCCAAGGCAGGGTGGACGCTATGGCTCGACTCCATCCATTTTTTGAGTATTTGGCGCTGAGCAGGAGCAATCCGACTGCTCATGACGTTGTGACATAAGTGCGGCTTCTCTAGAGTGAAGAAAACCAAGGGGTAAGAATCTTTTTCTGCTAGTGCAAGCAGGACTTGCCGGTTTTGAGGACTTTGCACATCTAGGTAGCAGGGTAGCCACTTAGGCTCTAGCTTGTGACTGTAAAGCACTGTGAGCCACAATATCATTGGATAGGGAGCTGCCAAAAAACTAAACTCGTTGTAACGCATGCAAGCTGCACAGCTCGCAATCTCTTTTCTAGACATCATTAGCCACAGCGATGTTACAACTCCCTGACTGGTTGAAAGCAGATTGGGAAAAACAATTTCACCAACAGGCTTGTCTTTAGGCCAAGTCGCTTTCCAACAGGCTTCTTCTACTGAGAAAGCTAGCTGATTGCGTATCGGTATTTCTTCAAGAGGAGCTGATATTTCTTGCATTGTCATTGACTACTTTTACTCAGTTAGCTTTAATATCTCTGGTATTAAGAATTCAGAATAGAAATAGAATCTGGATAGTGGAGAGTAGATCGTATTGTAACCAGGCAATAATTTAGCAAATACTGAAGAATACTAGTACCGTGAAAACAACACAATCTTCAAAGTGAACCATATTAAAATCACTGAGGAAACGGATTGATTAACCAGTGTTTCTTAATTAAGATGAGTGGATGTACTGGAACCAATTGGTAGCTCACTCATAATTGTGGTGAAGAACTTGGTTTGGAAGCATGGGAAAATACTGGCTGGACAAGAATTTCAGCCAAAACGTGAGTTTTATTCGTAGCTACAAGTACGGATCTAAATGATAGGTAGTGCCCAGCCTGCTAAAAAAACTTCAGGTAGCGCTGGATTTCCCAATCAGACACGTGGTTGTGATACTCCTGCCATTCTTGGGTCTTGAAGTCCACAAAAGTTTGATACATCAAGGGTCCCATCACTTCTTTGCTGAAGGGGTCAGCGGCAAAAGCGGCAATTGCTTCTCCTAGCGATCGCGGCAAGGTGCTAATCCCCTTTTGCTCCAGTTCAGCCTGTGAGTAGGTATACATATTCTCCGTATGAGGCTCCCCTGGGTCAATTCCCTCTCGAATTCCCTCTAAACCTGCTGCTAAGATCATTGCGGCTCCCAGATACAGATTGGTAGAGATATCTGCGGCTCGACATTCCACCCTGCCGCCACCTAGCGGGATGCGCAGCATGTTGGTACGGTTATTGTTGCCATAGCAGACATAGACTGGTGCCCACGTAAATCCTGACATACTGCCTCTAGATACCAGTCGCTTGTAGCTATTAACTGTGGGCGCGATCGCCGCACAGATGGCAGCAGCATGCTTGAGAACCCCAGCGATAAATTGATAGCCGAGTAGAGACAGACCACATCCACGCGGATCATTAGAACTGACAAACAAATTTTCGCCTGTTTTTAGATCAGCCAAAGACATATTGTAGTGCGCTCCACTGCCTGTGCGGTTGGCAAAAGGCTTGGGCATAAAGGTGGCAAAATAGCCATGTTTCTTGGCAATCTCTTTAACCATCAGCCGAAAGAATGTGAACCGATCTGCCATTTTTAAACCGTCACAATAGCTAAAATCGGTCTCAAACTGGCCATTGCCATCTTCATGGTCGAAGGAGTAAACATCCCAATCAAGTTGATTCATCGCTTGGACAATTTCATCCACCCAAGCGTAGTTGTCTAAGAATCCTTGGACGTCGTAGCAAGGCTTTGCTAGTGTATCCTGCTCGCTAACAGGACCGAAGCCGTTTTCTGCTTCTCGAAGGATGAAAAATTCAGTTTCGATGCCCAGATTGAACTGAAAACCCATTTGAGCGGCTGTTTCAAGAACTCTTTTGAGAATGCCCCGACAGCAAGCCTCAAACGGTTTGCCTGCAAGATACAGGTCACTGGCAAACCAGGCTATCTCAGTATTCCAAGGTAGGATTGTGAGGCTTTTGGGGTCAGGCATCGCCGCTACCTCTTCGTCACTCACCGCCTGCGGTACACCATCTAGCGCTGCGCCTGTAAATAATTCTGAACCTTGCATCATTTGGTCAAAATGAGTCAAAGGCACGACTTTGGCTTTGCACATGCCGTGGATATCCACAAAGCTGGCTAGGGCATATTTCACTCCTTTATCCTTTAAGGAGGTTTTGAGAGCTTGCAGTTCAGGAGAGAGGGATTCGGCCATACGATTTCTAAATGGTGTTGATGAAAGGGCATGGGGCATGGGAGAAATTCTTTACCTCCCGCTTCATGGTAGAGTTGGGGGCATTTCCTCTAGGGGTGTTTTTTCCACTATGGCTTGCTGCAATTGGGCACTGAGTTCGGCGATGCAGACTTCTAGGATTTGTTGCCCGAACTCAGGATCTGCTTTGCTGGGGTCTCCAACTGCTCCGTGGACACTTTCTTTATTGACGGTATAGGCGAAAAAGCAGCGGCTAGAGCGATCTGGTTCATCAACAGCTTTTTCCAACTGCACTAGGTCAGAACGCAAAGCCAGCATAACGGAAGTCTCAGCACAGTTGGCATGAAAATTAGCAGCATCCTGATGGTAGAACTGATGGATTTTCGGAGAAATTTCCCAGATTGAGCGCAGGGCAATCCGTAAATCGGGGAATTGATGCCGCACATTTTCTAGACCACAGCGTAAAGGTGCCCAATTAGTCACATGACCGTTAAGCAACAGTAGACGTGTGAAGCCAGCACTGACGATCCACTCAGAAATTTCCAGCACAATTGCTGACAGAGTTTCAGGCTTCAGAGAAATTGTACCCGGCCAGTGTTTTGAATGTCCCATCGAGCAACCGTAGGGCAGTGGTGGCAACACAGGTATACCCGTTTGGGCTGAGACACCATGGGCAACTG
>CAXUIV010000608.1:0-3173 GCA_964250875.1 uncultured bacterium | reverse complement strand
CTAAGCCCCGCTTCTCCCGTAATTCCACAAACAAGCGACTGGAAAGCCCATTTCCTAAGTAGGTAGAGAGCAACTTCAAGGCGATGTAATCAGCAGGATTATGAGCGTTACCATACACCGATGGCGCTAGATAGCCCAGCATCACGATCGATTGCTGTGTCTCTTGCGGCTTTACAACCTGGCAGGGGTGGGACGTTAGAGGCGGCAGCGTCAGCGTGGGCAGTGGTTGCGGCGGAGCCTGCCAACTGCCAAAGGATTGATTGACTAAAGCAACTGCATCGGTCAGCGTCACTCGACCGGCGAGACTAATGACCAGGTTATCTGGGCGGAAGTAGGTTTGGTGAAAGCTTTGGAGGTCAGCACGGCTTAGTTGAGACACCGTTGCTTCTGTGCCTAACCCGGATGAGGCATAGGGATGATTTTGGTACATCGCCTGCCGCAGTTGCTCAAAGGCGATCGCAAACGGCTGCTCCTGCTGGGAACGAATATCTTGCAGAGCCAAGCGCCGCTCTAGTTCCACCTCCATTTCTGGAAATGTGGGTGCTTGCAACATCTGCGCCGCTAACTCCAATATCGAGGGCATATCTGCCGAAACTGTCTTCAAGCTCAGCAGAAAGTAGTCCGCCGCCGCATCAGCACTCAGACTCGCCCCTACAGACTCCACTCGTTCTGCAATGTCCAGCGAGGATAACTGCTCTGTGCCCTTCGTCAAGACTGCTGACAGCAAGTGCGCCAATCCAGCCTGCTCTTGTCGTTCCCAGCAGCTACCTGTACGCACAAATATGCGAGCGGCAATAATATCCGCTGAGGGATTTTCTGCCACAAGTAACACAATGCCATTGTCTAGAACGGTGCGATGGATGCTCTGTTTGGGCGGAGATATTACACCTTGTTGTCCGTTATGCGTTGTCATTCGTTTATCAGTAAGGGGCGGTGGTGAGATAGTGAGCGTATTCATAGCTAGTAGCTGCATTAGCCATCCCACCACGATTTTCAATTTCTCGGTCAAACACCCCAGGAGCTAGCTCTGCTGTCCCCTTAAAAATCATGTGTTCCAGAAATGGTGCCATGCCAGACCATCGTTCCGGCTCTCGCTCGGAGCCAGCCTTAACCCAAGCATCCGCAACTACAACAGATGTCGCTGGGAGATGTTGATGAATAACAGTTATACCGTTATCTAGCTTATGAACATTAGCCGGAAACACAGGAACAGTTAGCAGTTGCAACAAACTGTTTAAGCCCAGAGTTGAAATTTATGTAAATTACTACACAATACCGTTTAACTAGGCAGGAAGAATGAATCAATTAATACAAAACTTTCAAGATTTACGAGTTCACCCTCATCCAAGGTAGATCGTCCTGATATATTTGTAGGATTAATGGACAAAATGAATGAACGCTGAACAGCAATCAAAGGAGTAGCCATGACAAAGGCAGCGAGAAAACTAACCTTTGAAGAATATGCCAGTCTAGACACTGATGACTGGAAGCGGCTCGGTCTGCCAGAAGGACGACGTGAGTATGTAGATGGGGAGTTGCTTGAAGTGCCTTCTGAGTCAGAACTAAACGATTGGATTGCGATGGTACTGCGCGACATCTTTGTTCAGTACACAAATCGTAGACTTGTTAGGGTTGCGCGATGCGAAGTTGAAGTTCCAGGTAAACCGCGAACACGATACCCTGACCTGGTGATCCTGAAGGAAGAACATTTAAGCCTTACCCAAAAACGGCTATTCATCACGCTCAAAATGCCTCCACCTCAGTTAGTTGCTGAAGTCGTCAGCCCTGGGGATGAAAATCAACGTGACTACACAGACAAGCACGAACAGTACCAGAAGACAGGCATTCCAGAGTACTGGCTGATCAACCCTGAATATCAAGCAATCACGGTGCTGGAGCTAAGAAACGGGAAATACTTTGAAATTGGTTGTTTTCAAGGGAATAGCCAGATCAACTCTCCCACATTTCCCAATCTAAGTCTCACTGCTGAGCAGGTTTTTGTAATGAGTCTCTAATTCGGCTGCTCACGAGTAGCACGGACTAATACTTTCCCAGAGTCAAGGTACACAACTATCCTACCTAAGAAACTTTCTAGCCCGCTCGACTTACCTGCTGGGAAACTACTCTTGCCCTGGTAAATCCAAAGTAATTAGTAACGCCATATTTAACTGTGCCATTGCTTCATCTGAAAGTACTCCCCGTAGACGCAGAAGGCGAGTTTTTGAAAGCGCTCTCATCTGCTCTCCTAAAGCAACTGTGTCTCTATCTAGCCCACCATCTGGTGCCGTGATGAGAATTTGGCTACGGTAAATTCGTCGGTCGGGGCGATAAGTTGTACAAGGAACCGCCAGTACCAAGCGACTGTTCGAATTAATCGCATCACGGCTAACAATAATTACAGATCGATTTCTAGCTTGTTCGGAACCTTCGCTGGGGTCAAGTAGAGCGTCATATACTTCCCCACGTCTCATAACTCTGATCCCAATTGCCACGCTTCCCAGTCTGCTTTAGCAAATTCTTCAGCAATCGTTAATGCTTCTGCGTGATATTCAGCGTCATCAATCATTGGTGCAAAAGAAGCATCAATTTCTGCTCGTTTTAATGCTGCCAATTCCCGACGTAAAGCTTGGGCAACAAATTCATTTCGACTCTTAGCTTTTCCTGACTGCACAACTTCATCAATCGCTTCTAAAAGTTCAGTGGGAAGAGTTAAGGTCGTGCGGACAGTTTGATTTTCCATATAGCTATACTGAGTTGATGTTAAATATGATGACTATTATGACATCTCATTACGCAGATATTTTGCATCTCGTGTCCAAGGAACGCAAGTGGTATTACAACAACTACATTTATGGATCACAAACCCGTTATCAATCAGATGACAGACAAGTGGGTGAGAGCGAAGACGATATGAGTGCGTATCGATACTCATGGCTGACAGAGCTTTTGAAGAAATCCGCATTTATCTATGTAGATAGGCGCTGCATCCCAAGCGCCTCGACGAGATTAATCGACGCTGTATTCCGCGTATCGATATCAGCTGTAACCACGCTGACTTTATAATCCTGAAACAGGTGCTTGATAACCCGCTCGCAGCCTTCCTTGGCATATCCCTGTCGCCAGAACGGCGAGAAAATCATGTAAGCCAGCGCCGCAGTCTGATCGGCATGTAC
>CAXUIV010000607.1:0-3173 GCA_964250875.1 uncultured bacterium | reverse complement strand
GGAGCGATCGCTTGCCGATCTCCGCTAGTGTCCGCAGTGGATCGTACTCAGACCGACGCAAGTCGTTATCCACCACAAACAGCAGGAGATCGGCTTCTGTAGCGAGCTGCCGTGCCAACTGTTCCCGCTGCGTTCCGGCTACACCCGCTTCTAAAATGCCTGGGGTATCGATAATCAGAATCCTGCGCTCTAATCCTTTCAACTTAACGCTATAGGTCTCCCCTACCTCTGTCGTTCCCATCGGTGCATCGACCTGACCCACAACCCGCCCAATAAAGGCATTCACCAAGGAAGTTTTACCAGCTGAACCAGTACCGAAAACTACGACCTTCAATTCGCCACGAGACAAGCTAGCTTCAATCTCCCGTGACCGACTTAGGAGGGCTTGCCGCGCTACCTCGTCTTGAATCTGCCCTACCTGTTGCTGCACTGCTCGCAGCGTTTCTGAAGCCGCCTCGGTTTTCTCAACTGGAATCTGGGCCTGTTGTCGCCGCTGGGAACGCTCCTGGGAGCGCTTTTCGCCTTCCTGAATCATCAGCACGTAATAGACAACCGCGCCGATCAGAACCACCAGCAGCACAATCAGCAGCAATAGCACCAGGTTTGCTAGCAGGGGAGAGTAAGAAAGCCGCCAGTAAAGCTGCGACAGGGAATCAACCAGCCACAGTACCAGCCCCAAAACGATAGTGAGGCCAACAACCAGGGTTAATATACGTGACAGAGGCATCGGCAGTGAGCAATAGCTTTGCGGATGGATGCCTCTCATTTTAATAGCAATTGCCTGGATGCTTCCTCAGTCAGGGTGGCTAAAAGCCGTACTAAGTGTTCAGCAAGCCACCTAGCAAGCCACCTGGGGGCCACCCCAGATTGACTTGACCCGCCGACCAAAGACAACTGGCTGATCCATAGCAGTTGCAGCTACAGTTTGAGCATCAGCAGCCACTGCCAGTAATGGCCAATGCTCATCACCCAGGTTGCCAGTACGAAAGAGAACTTGCTGGGGATGAGTTTGACTCCAGCCTAATAAGACGGCAGTGTCATAACTGTGTCGAGTTTGGCAGGGTGCAACAGTGCTGGTGTGATTCTTTTGCCGCTCCCAAATCACCGCATAATCGGAGGCATCGGAGGTGCTGAACAGACCTTCAAATTGCCGTGCTAACAGGCGATCGCTCTGTTCAGACCAGCTAATTGGCATCAAAATCGAGATGGTTCCCGGCATATCAACGTCCTCGGATGCCACCAGCGGATTATCAGCAAGAGGAGAAGTGGCGGTGATGCTCCGTAACTCTCCTGTTTGAAGATTTTCGACAAACATGACACTGCTCACACGGCTGTAGTACAGTTCGGACTGCACTTGCAGTTGAATGCGACTGTAGGCAGCATGATGGCCATCAGGCGAAATTAGGGATGGGCTGCGGTAGTAGCGCACCGCGGAACCACTGGTTGAGTTGATTTGCGCTTGCGTGGTTAGGATCCAACTCCAGGGAATAGGATAGGGGCTGTTGAGGGGGTCCATCTGCACTGAGTGTTCATTCATAGCATCTTCGGTGCGGGCAATTGAGTTTGTGGTGGAGCAGGTTCTATTGCTAGGAGACGACCACCACTCCAACTGAGTCAGGGCGCGAAGCGCGCAGGGAAAAGGGAAAAGGGCGTAGAGCGAAGCTGTATAACAAAAAGTTAAGGGCAAAGGATTTTTCCTTTAACCTTTATATGTACAACAATGAATTCTGCTTGAAAAGCCTAGTTCACTAAAGTTTTCAAGCTCTATGTTTGGTGATATGAAAGTCATTTTCTTTGGCACGCCTCAGTTCTCTGTACCCACTTTAGAACGGTTGCTGGAACATCCAGCCTTTGAAGTCCTTGCTGTTGTCACCCAACCGGATAAACGTCGGGGACGCGGCAATCAGCTAACGCCTTCACCAGTCAAAACAGTCGCATTGGAGCATCACTTGCCTGTTTGGCAGCCGCAACGGGTGAAGAAAGACGCTGAAACCTTGACTCGATTGAGAGCTGGGGCAGATGTGTTCGTTGTGGTGGCCTATGGGCAGATTCTGTCGCAAGAGATTCTGGACATGCCCCTGATGGGCTGCATCAATGTGCATGGCTCGATTCTGCCCAAATATCGAGGTGCGGCTCCAATTCAGTGGTGTCTCTATCACGGTGAGACAGAAACTGGGATTACCACGATGTTAATGGATGCAGGAATGGATACGGGGGCAATGCTACAGAAAGCTTCTACACCGATTCATCTGCTGGAGAATGCTGACGATTTAGCCCAGACGCTAGCTGGTTTGGGGGCAGATTTATTGATGGAAACGCTATTAAAGTTGCAGCGTCAGGAGATTCAACCCATTCCCCAGGTTAATTCTGAAGCAACCTACGCACCGCTGATTCAAAAGCAGGATTATTTACTGGACTGGTCTCGCCCAGCGATCGCGTTACACAACCAAATTAGAGGCTTTTTCCCTGACTGTGTGACGACTTTTCGGGGTCAACCGCTGAAAGTCAACGCTACAGCCCCGGTTGGTCAAGACTACTGGACTCAATTACCGCCGGAACTAAGAGTAGTGGAGCCAATACCTTCCTTGTCAACACTACCCAGACCGGGTGAGGTCGTTAGTATCGCTAAGGGCATTGGACCAATTGTTCAAACTGGAGACGGGATGTTGCTATTACGGGAGGTGCAGCTGGCGGGCAAGCGACCTCAAGCTGGCTGGGATTTTGCTAATGGTACACGTTTGGCGGTGGGAGAGGTGTTTGGGAGTTGGGAGTTTTGAGTTTTGAGTTTTAGGTGAATAGTCTCAGAATTCAAAATCTACAATCCAAAATCCAAAATCGTAACAGCGGGTTATTACAGAGTTTGAAGTTCTGTAGCCTTTTGCTGAAGAGGGTTAACCCACTGCGGTACACTATGGCTTGATTATGGGTCTGTCAAAGTCACAGAACAATCGTCTGGAGCCTTTATTCAAATGTCTCATAGCGTCAAAATCTACGACACTTGCATTGGTTGCACCCAGTGCGTTCGCGCTTGCCCCACTGATGTGTTGGAAATGGTTCCCTGGGACGGCTGCAAAGCCGGACAGATTGCCTCTTCACCACGCACAGAAGATTGTGTTGGTTGCAAGCGGTGTGAAACTGCCTGCCCTACCGATTTCTTGAGCATCCGGGTTTAT
>CAXUIV010000606.1:0-3176 GCA_964250875.1 uncultured bacterium | reverse complement strand
CTGCTGCTCTGACAGTAGCTGCTACGCGCTCTGGTTCAAAGTTGTTCAAGCCGCTGATAATCTTGAGAACCCGGCCTTGGTCAAAAGTCCGCTGAAGTTCAGGATGCATTGCCATGGTGCTTTTAGTATCTACAAAAATTAGGATTATTTTGACAGTTTGTAGCAGTACACACAAGGTTTAGCTTGTGTAGGGGCATTACCCTACTGACGTGAACAGGCCGTTTAGAGTTAAATTAAGGTCAGCTAAGCGATGATCGCGCCAGTAACCTCCGATGGATCCATTCTCCACAAACCTGTCAAATTTTCACTCGGATATTCTGCAGCATAATCAACTGGGTCAGTTGTGTGGTGCTAGGCAGTTGTTCTGCGATCGCTACCAAGTGCTGCGAATCCTGGGTAGAGGTGGGTTCGGCATCACGTTCTTAGCCAGAGACATGTCATTGCCCGGTCACCCACGCTGCGTGATTAAGCAGCTCTGTCCCAAAGTAAACAATCCTGCGATTCAGGCAAAATCGCGCCAGCGCTTTGCGCAGGAAGCGAAAACCCTAAGACAGTTGGGCAGCCATGCCCAAATCCCTCAGTTGCTGAACTACTTTGAAGCGAATGGAGAGTTTTATTTGGTTCAAGAATACGTGCGGGGTTTCACCCTAGCTCGTGAGGTAAGGCGTTCAGGACGGCTGTCTGAGGCAGCAGTTAAACAGTTTTTACGAGAGTTGCTGCCACTGCTACAGTATGTCCACAATCATCAGGTGATTCATCGAGATATTAAACCTCAAAACTTGCTCCGGTGCTACGATGACGGAAGGCTAGTGCTGATTGACTTTGGAGCTGTCAAAGAGTTATTTGTTCAAACTGGTGAGACACTTCACAAAACGGCAACAACTCATTTTGTTGGAACAATGGGTTTTGCGCCACCTGAGCAGTTTTCTCTACGACCAGCTTACGCAAGTGATATTTATGCTGTGGGCGTCACATGTGTTTATTTGTTGACAGGGAAAGCACCTTTAGAATTTGACCAAGACCCTGCTACGGGTGAGATCCGTTGGCAGAATCAAGTGAATGTCAGCGATCACTTGGCTCTAGTTCTGAATAAGATGTTGAAGATTTCCCTTGATGAGCGGTTCAAGTCAACTGACGAAGTTATGAAGGCTTTGGGCTTGGAACCCTATTTCGAGAGTTTAACTAAATGCTTGAGTACCCAGCGCCTTCGAGGTAAGGGGTTAAGCAGCAGTCAGGAGGATACAGCAGCATACCTGCCGCCTGTGGCACGGACAGCGATCGCCATTCGTGATTGGAAAGCTAAGTTAAAAGCAAAATCGCTCGGTCAAGGTGGGAAGGTGAAGAGATTGTTGGCGAGTACTAGCGGTGCCTGAGGATGTCCATATCCCGCTATGCTGCATGTTGATGCAAAGATCCGAAAGCGGGTGGGAACTCAAGATATGGGGAGTGTGGAAACAAACAAGATCAGATCTCAGGTGCGGCTTCCGGAAGATTGGGAAGTTGTCACCCAGGGTGAAGAGTACTTCTTTGTGACTCAGGACGGCGTAGAGAGGCTCCTCAAACTGCATGACTATGCCGCAATTTATCAAATTCCGGGGCTCTATCAATATCTGCTCCTAGAGCGATTAGGCGATCGCTCACCCGATACCCTCTCCTCTCTATTGATTGAACAAGTGACCCAAGCCGGAGAGACGATTGCTGACCTAAAGGTGCTGGATATGGGCGCAGGCATTGGTCTCTCAGGGAGAAACTTAGTCCAGCGTGGGGTCCAGTCAGTAGTTGGACTTGACATTTTGGCTGAAGCCGCTTCAGCCGCATACCGAGAGCATCCGAATACGTTTGCAGCCTACTACGTCACAGATCTACTGAACTTAAGCCGGGAGATGAATTTGCGCCTGGTCAGCCATCAATTTAACTGCCTCATGTGCTGCTCTGCATTAACCTGCCATCTGCCCATCCAGGCATTTATCGCCGCATTCAACTTGATTGCTGACAATGGGTGGATTGCTTTTAATATTAACCATCTGAAATTGCTACCCGAAAATGACCAGGACACAGGCTTCTACCAGCTTTATCACAGCCTGATCCGTGAGGGAATTTTCCAAGTTTATTTTACCCATCGTTATCAGCATCGGCTTTCAATGTCTGGTAAACCTATAGAATACTGTGCGGTAGTGGGCAAAAAGCAAAGATCTATATCCAACCCAATTTGAGACATAAGCAGTTTTGTTGGGCTAACTATCAGCAGTCAGCCTAATTGAAGATTTTTGTGTTGTTTTCGACTCGGCCAGTCACGCCCCGACTCCGGGTATAGCTAAAAACAACGGTGTGGCGTTCTGTCTTGCCTAAAACTTCTGTAACCCGGTGCAAAGACATCTTTCCTCTAAAAACATGGAGATCCCCCGGCAATAGTTCGATCTGCTTGACTCTGGTGCGATCGCCTTTTAGCACCTGACCCACACACTCAAAATTCTCTGTTTTGGCTGTGCGAATATCGGGGGCAATTTCAAAACTCCCGCCTCCTTGGGAGGCACGAATCATCAAAATAATGCTGAAGTCATTTTCATCAAAGTGCCAGGGATGCTGCCCTCCAGGACGTAAAACATTAAGAACCAAACCACCCAGGAGGTCCGCATACTCATAAATTATTCTCTGATCCAGACAAGCGGCAACAAATTTCTTAAAAACCTCTGCGCGATAGACAGAGAGAAATATAGATTGTTCACCAAATTTATCTTGAGAGATAAAAGCATTAGTCCTCAAAGCAAAAGAACGGATTGGATGATCCAAAGGTAGAGAGTAATCATCATCGGTTTTATAGGGATTCGTATATCTAATGGTATGCTGAGCTAACAGCGACAGTTTCTCACACTCTGTCTGCGCTAGAGCTAAAGCATCGGACGTAACAAAACTGTTAAGAACACAGTAACCTTCAGCAGTTAACTGACTTCGACAGTGTTGAACAAGCTTGAAACAGGACTGAGTGGATAAATCCTGAATCGGATATCTTTTTAAATCAATAATTCGCTCAATCATCAACTTTGGTCCGACTCATTCTCAAGTTGCAATGTTATCACCACATCAATCTATACGGAAATTCAAAACTCTCCTCCGTGTCCTCTGCGTCTCTGCGGTTCGTCAGATATCCTCTGTTCCAAAAGAGTTTACCAAACATT
>CAXUIV010000605.1:0-3186 GCA_964250875.1 uncultured bacterium | reverse complement strand
ATCACGGGAGGAGTGACATTTTACCGGGCGCAAGCCGCGCTCCAAAAGTCTGCATTCGCTCAACTGAGCGTGGCAGCAACTCTCAAAGAGAATGAAATTAGCCGTTGGTTTGAAGATCGGCAGCGAATCTTTCTATCGGTTGCACATCTTCCAATCGTGCAAAGCCAAAGTAGAGTGCTACTGAATACAGAAACGAGTCAGGACGATCAGGCAACAGCCCATGCCTTACTCTCAAAGTACCTGAACTCTATCGCTGCCGACCGAGGCAGTTTCACAGAAGTTTCAATTTTAGATCGTAGCGACCACGTCCTTGTATCAACCGACAAAGCTCGTGAGGGACAATATGAGTCTTCTGCTGATGTGACCTATTTTGAGGAGGTCAAGCCTGGAGAGCCAACAACCCCCATATTCTCTACGTCCTTGGCATCCGATAAGCTAATTGTCACTTTTGCAACCTCTTTACGAGGAGTGACAGGCGAACGGATTGGCGTTATTGCAACGCACCTTAATATCAATCGGTTGAGTCAGATCGTCAAGGCGCAGACGAGTTTAGGGCAGGCAGTTGATTCTTACCTCGTCGCAAGTGTTGGGGCAACCAATACTTTAGTTTCCGATACTCTAAGCAACGTTCCAGCGGGTCAGGCTGTCTCTAGCCCAGGCATTGATGCGGCAATGCGTGGCTCGAATGGAAGTGGACTGTATCAAAACTACGAGCGGGTACCCGTAATGGGTGTTTACCAAAGCTTAAGTAATCTCGGGCTGAGCCTGTTGGTAGAAAAGCGTCAAGATGTTGCCAATATGACAGCCGAGCAATTAGCTCAGCAAATTATGTTGTTAGGGCTTGTCTCGGCTGGAGCGCTTTCCTTGGGATTGTACTGGTTGGCACGTCGGATTGCTCATCCGATTCTCAAAATTGCTCATACGGCAACTAGAGTCGCCGCTGGCGATCTTGACCAAAAGGCTCCTGTTTTGACTGAAGATGAAGTGGGTTTGTTGGCGCGAAACTTTAACTACATGGTCGAGCAACTCAGGCTTTCTCGCGATCAGTCTGAGTTGTACAGCCGTAGCTGGGAGCAAAAGGCGCAAGAACTACAAATGGCATTACAGGAACTCAGTTCAACACAAGCTCAACTTGTGCAAAGTGAAAAGATGTCGAGTTTAGGGCAGTTAGTTGCAGGGGTGGCGCACGAAATTAACAATCCAGTTAATTTCATTTATGGCAATCTCAGTCACGCTGGAGCATACACCCACGATTTGATTCGCTTGCTCCAACTTTACCAGCAGCATTGTCCACAGCCTATATCTGAGATTCAAGCCAAAGCCGAGGAGATCGACCTCAATTTCTTATTAGAGGATCTACCAAAACTTCTGTCTTCTATGCAGGTAGGGGCTGATCGCATTCGAGAAATCGTCTTATCCCTTCGCAATTTCTCGCGAATGGATGAAGCAGAGATGAAAGTGGTCGATATCCATGAAGGAATCGATAGTACACTGATGATTCTGCAACATCGACTGAAAGCAAAGCATGATTATCCAGGAATTGAAGTCATCAAGCACTACGGCGATCTACCTCTAGTCGAGTGCTATGCGGGACAGTTGAATCAGGTGTTTATGAACATCCTTAGTAATGCATTAGATGCGTTAGAGGAGTGCGGCCAGCAGAGATCGTTTCAAGAGGCACAACAACAGGGTCAAATCCACATCTACACTGAGAAAAGGGACTTGAATCAGGTGCGAGTTCGGATTGCAGATAATGGCCCAGGGATCGCAGAAACGGTCTGCCAAAGGCTGTTCGATCCCTTCTTCACAACCAAAATAGTTGGAAAAGGCACGGGATTGGGTCTATCAATTAGCTACCAAATTGTAACTGAGAAACATGGCGGCTCACTTCAGTGCTTTTCAGCACCAGGACAAGGGGCCGAATTCATCATTGAAATTCCCGTTCAACAGATTTGAATGGATCAAATTCAGACAGTCTACGCTATGAATAGCCTATGGAGCGAATTTCACTGCAAGATGTTCTAACTCTTGAAGAAGCTTCAGTCTACTTGCGGCTACCTATTGAAGCAGTTCTTCGTCAAGTTTTGCAGGGGAATATCCCAGATCGCAACATTGAGCAACCGTTTCCTTCAAAACTAAAGGCGCTTTCAAAACTGGTCAACCAATTAATGGTGTAGGACGTGTTTCTCTAATCTGGGAGCAACAGAACGGACAGCGCTGTCAGACGCTGATTGCTCAAGGTCTCCAAGCCAATCCACCACCTGCCATCGACCCAGAAACACCCAAACCCAAAGGTCGTCCTAAACAAAGTCCTCCCAAGAACTTACTTGACCGTCTTGGGTCCCATCAATCTGCTGTCTTAGCCTTCGTGTATGACTTTCGCGTGCCGTTTGACAACAATCAGGCGGAGCGTGATTTACGCATGATTAAGCTTAAGCAGAAAATCTCTGGCGGTTTCCGCTCCTTGTCGGGAGCCCAAATGTTCTGTCGCCTTCGCGGCTATATCTCCACTTTGAGAAAGCAAGGTATCAATGTTCTTGATGCTCTCAGACGGGTGTTTAGTGGCAACCCCATCTTCCCCTCTCTTCAACCTGAGTAGTTACGCATAGTCAGTATAACCCTTCTCAGCTCCCTCTTTGCCTCGCCCATAATATGTTTTGGGATCAGGCTCATTTAATGGTGCGTTGTGTTCAAGCCGCTTGGGTAGATCTGGATTGGCGATAAACATCTGGCCAAATGATACTAAATCGGCATAGCCCTGCGCTAGAGCCGCATTTCCTTTGTCGCGATCATAGCCACCATTTGTAATGACTGTTCCTTGAAACAAAGGACGAAAGCGAGACGTAACTGGGTTCAGTACGGCTTTCTGTAAATCGGCTTCATTGGGTTCCATTAGATGAATGTATGCCAACTCAAATTGATTCAACGCTTTGATTACGTAACCAAAGGTGGCTTCTGGATCAGAGTCACCCATGCCGTAAAACGTATTACTGGGAGAGAGCTTGATGCCAACCTGATCGCCGCCCCAAACTTCGGTGACTGCGCCGACCACTTCGAGCAGAAACCGCGCCCGATTCTCGATCGATCCGCCATACTCATCTGTTCGTTGATTAGAGACGTCTTGCAAAAACTGGTCAATCAGATATCCAAATGCGCCATGTAGTTCTACGCCGTCAAACCCTACCA
>CAXUIV010000604.1:0-3209 GCA_964250875.1 uncultured bacterium | reverse complement strand
CCAGATTAAGTGAAAACAAGCAGGGGTCTAGGACCACATTAGCTATCAATGAACCCACATCTTGTGACAATGACTCGCAAACAGCTCGCTCAACACACATTATACGAAAATAAGTTTTAATACTTGCCTTGGTAAAGTTTTAAGAGTTCGGCGTGAACTAGCTTCCCCTATGTTTGGGATTCCTGAGCCAACACGATTTGCCAGCAGTAGATTGCAATGTGATCGATAATCTCCCCTAACCCCTATCGCCCAGCCTGGAGAGGAAGTAGCGCACCCTGAGCCGCCATCTTTTTCGGAATCTGCACAATGGAGATAGGCTTGATATTGCAAGCGTTGAATTAGGAATTACTGAGCGCTGATGAGCGTAATCTGATCGAGTGCCCGTTGATAGCCCTCTGCATTGCCAATTTGTGAGAAAAACCTTGCTGACTGCTTAAAGGCCGAAATTGCCGCCGGTTTATTACCAAGTTGGGCCTCAACCAGCCCTCGTCTGTAAAAGCCATTACCAAGCGTTATTGAGCCCCAATTTCGATTCACTCTAATCGCCTCAGTGAAATCTTCGAGTGCCTGTCGCGGCTGTTTCAAAGTTTCTTGATAAAGCAACCCTCGGTTGAAATAAGCAAGAGAGGTTGGGTGAATCTGAATCGAGCGAGTGAAATCCTCCATCGCGCCTTGAGTGTCTCTCAAAGATAGTTTTATCTGACCCCGATTCGAGTATAAAACTGCACTGTTCGGAAACCGTTGAATGCCAGCGTTGCTAATCGCGAGTGCAGTCCGATAATTCCCCTGCCTCTCCTGAAGTAGAGCTGCCGTGATGTAATCGTAAAGCAAGCGTTGGTCGGCAGTTGCTGTCTGCCCCGGAAGGTGATAAATTGCGGCGATCGGCTCGGCAAAACCCAGAGCCGTTCCGACAACCCCCCCTTCAACCACACCCAGAACACGTCCATCTTCATCCAGCAATGGTCCGCCAGAATTTCCGAAGGTCACGGGGGCAGTAAATTGAATAAGACCACTTTGGTCGATGCGGCTGACAGTGCCATCGCTGAGGCTTCGTGCAAGCCCCCTTGGATTACCGATCACATAAACTTTCTGCCCAATCTTGGGTGGTACAGCCAGAATTCTCAAAAAAGGAAGCTGCTGCTTCGGTTGGATTTGAATCACTGCCAAGTCAACTTGAGGATTCCGAGAGGTAATCACTCCTCGGTAAACCGAGCCGTTGGCTAATCTCACCCCAACTTGCAAGTTGTTTCCGACAACGTGACAGTTAGTCAAAATCAATCCTTTGGGATTTGTAATAAATCCAGTTCCATACCCAACTGATTTGCCCATTGGGACTATGATCTCGGCTATCGCAGGACTTGATCGTTGGTAGAGCATTGCTGGATCAAGGGCAAACGCTGAGGAAGCCAAGCCTACCGTGATTGTCAGCGTGTTCAGAGCAGAGAGCGTGTTGAATAGAAGTTTCATCGATCCTTCTCCTATGCTTTTACCTATTGGTCTATCTCAGAACTTCATTGATATTCTGAAGGGAGCGATGCTTAAAGTCTCGCGCTGTGCAGTCATCTCCCTCTCGCCCCATAGCTAGGCAGTCCTTCTCCAGAAATTCCTTTGAGTTAAACACGAACCACGATTTCAAACTTTGTCATCCAGTGTGACATCCTCGACGGTAGAATCAGCCTTTCAGCCGTTCGTCCGCAGCATCCGTAGCTAATTTCCCCAGGCATAGAGACAAACGAGATTGATCCTCTGTGACAAATTTTTGCATCTACATGCCCACTAGAACATCAAAGTGCCGCACCTGAAGCTCAGGATTGCTCAAGAACTCTCGATCACGGGGCAAGAACCTGACTTTCTCAATGTCATTCCCCTCAAACTGCCGAATGGTATCGCGAGATTTTCAGTAGGAAATCACATAGAACTATGCCACATTCTGTTCAGAGCGTCGGAGCATTTGAACACCGAGATTGCCTTGGATCGACCGAATCTTTCAAATGCCTACTGTGTTCAGGTAAGTTGTATATTCATCTGCTTTTGCGATGGGCACTTAACCATGCCACATCCGAGCTACGGAGACGGGAGCGGTCGTTTGAGCAGATGCCTTCACCCACCCTAACGTGGACTGTGCTGCAATCGGGAGGCTACATACAAGCAGCCCCATCAGCGTCATTGAGCGGAGGTGCTTCTCCATGCTGAACCCTCATCAGAATAGACTGTCTTGATTACACCATTGAGGGTTGGTGAAACGCAACGCAATTCACGATTCGTTAAACCGCGTCGTTAGATCATCCTGAATGCGCGGCTAACCATTGGCTTAGGTCAGCTGCACTTGTGGAGTCGTGTAGGGGCAAGGGCAGGGACTCGATTTGGAATTCACTGCTTAGTCAGAGAACCATCGTCATTCTCGCTTTCATCTAATGTGGTCTCATTTTCAGATAATGTAAGTCCAGATTCCCTCCTACTTGCAGTGAATATGGACCGAGAATTGCTTCAAAACTCGTGCAGATTTGACCCAATTTACCAGTAGCACAGGAGTAGTAAGCTGGGTGGAGCGAGCGCAGAAGAACACGCTACGCGATCACACATTTCTCAGTTCTCGCACCTCCTGTAAGCGATCGCTTAAAAACTATTAACTACAGTGCTGTAGCAGCAGAGGGTAGTCCATCTCTTAGCAGTGAATAGTCCTCTAAAATATTGCCTTCAAAAATGCTAATGTCATCCTTCTTGGTTCTCTTCTGTCTCTCTGCTAGGAATGACTTGACCCACCCAGTTGACAACGGAACTCCCAAGTAGACTATTCCAGGTACCTCTAACGTCGGGTCGATCGCCTCTCCCTCAGCAGTCAATAACCAAGCGTGAGGTATGGGCATAGGAGTTCTTAGAGCGGGGACTGCATAGCCTTCAACGTAGGTCAGAGTCTTCCTTCTAAAAGCCAATCGCTGACAGTTTGCGTAGCACTGCTTGGGTGTACCTCTTTCAATGTTTCGCGGTAGAGGTTTGGCGTCCATTGCAATTCCACAATCCAGCACTAACTCTTCAAACCCTCCATACTTCCAGTCTTGGGGATGGTTTTGCCGCCTGAGTGTAGCAAACACTTCCAGGTAAGATTTGAGGGATGATAGCGCAGTTTCGTCGATTACAGCCATCGTGGATTGTCTAGTAATTCTTGATAAGTTTCAGGGGATTCTTCAGCGATCGCCTTGATGTTCTCA
>CAXUIV010000603.1:0-3219 GCA_964250875.1 uncultured bacterium | reverse complement strand
CGCTGGACGGAGATTTTTTTGATAGCGCTGGCCATTTTTTCGACAGCGATCGCCAAAAAGCCTTGAGCGACTTGTTCCGGAGATCGTTGAATTCCCGTAGCCGCTTGGATTTGAGCTGACAAACTCGCAAACTTTTGCCGCACGACTTCAACATCTAGCGGCAAGTTGTCATCAACCCCAAACACCTTGGGAAAAAATTCCGGTTGAATTCTACCCAACATCACATTGCAGTCAGTTACCGTCAGAGGACCTTCCTTGCGGTAACAGGCAGGACCAGGATTTGCCCCTGCCGATTCAGGTCCCACTCGATAGCGCGAGCCATCAAAGTTAAGAATTGAGCCACCGCCTGCTGCTACCGTGTGAATAGACATCATCGGTGCCCGCAGCCGCACTCCAGCAACTTCGGTCTCAAACGTGCGCTCGTACTCCCCGGCATAGTGGGCCACATCTGTAGAGGTGCCACCCATGTCAAAGCTGATAATTTTGTCTAATCCTGCCATTTTGCTAGTCTGCACAGCTCCGACAATGCCGCCTGCCGGACCAGAAAGAATGCTGTTTTTGCCTTGAAAGGAGTGAGCGTCGGTGAGTCCACCGTTAGACTGCATGAACATCAGCCTTAATGAGTTTTGAGTTTTGAGTTTTGAGTTTTGAGTTTTGAGTCTTGCTGTGTCCCCTTGTGGGGAGTTTTGAGTTGAAACTTCTAACTCCGAACTCCGAACTCCGAACTCAGCACTTTCCAACTGCTCCGCCATCTGCTCCACGTATCGTCTCAAAATAGGCGACAGGTAGGCATCCACAACGGTTGTATCACCTCGGCTGATCAGTTTCATCAGAGGGCTAACTTTGTGGGAGACGGAGATTTGGCTGAAGCCAATTTCGCGAGCGATCGCGGCTACTTGTTGCTCATGGTTTGGATAGCGATAGCCATGCACTAAGGCGATCGCACAGGCGCGAATACCATCGTCGTAAGCTGCTTGCAATTCAGTTCGTACTTCCAAGTTGAGAGGAATCAGTTCTTCTCCTCCGGCGCTGTAGCGTTCTTCGACTTCGATCACGCGCTCATACAGCATTTCGGGAAGCACAATGTGGCGGGCAAAGATGTTGGGCCGATTCTGGTAGCCAATTCGCAGAGCATCTCGAAAGCCTTCTGTGACTAGAAGCACGACGCGATCGCCTTTGCGCTCTAGTAATGCATTGGTGGCAACCGTTGTACCCATTTTGATGGCAGCAATTTGGTCCGTTGGCATTGGGTCACCAGCAGACAGCCCCAAAATCTCTCGAATTCCTTGAATTGAGGCATCCTGGTAGCGCTCAGGATTTTCAGACAGCAGTTTGTGTACGATCAGCTTGCCGTCGGGTTGACGGGCCACGATGTCAGTAAAGGTGCCACCCCGGTCAATCCAAAATTGCCATTGTCCAGTTTTCATGTCTACGGTTCTCCCTATCTGGTGTAGAGGTTGCCTATGACAATAAGAGCAATTAGTTATATTTTCAATGCTTATTTAACTAAGATAATATATCTTGTAGAATATACTAGTCCGAGCAGCAGATGAATCTACACATTTCTATTTATGCAGGAGGTCTATTGTACTGACTCTCCTGCATCTTGTAATGTACGCTCATAGAGCATCTGGCTGACCCGAAAGCCTGCTTGATTGATTAAGGTATCTAAAATGGGTTTAAGGGCTGGAATTAATCCGCTGGTTTTGGCATTTACAAGAATACCGAGGAGACCTCGAATCTTCAGTCCATATTTTGTAGCGATGCTTCTGCCTAACCGTTCATCAATCAAGAGCCGATCTGCCTTCGTTTCAATAGCGAGAGCGATCGCTTCTGCTTCTCCAGGGTCAAGCTGAGCGTTCAAGGTCTGGAGAAGTATGAGATCTGCAATCGGCTGGATTTCGAGCCATCCAGTTGTCAGCAGGGCGGTAATGTCCGTTTGAATTGTTGTTAGCCGCATCAATTCGGCATAGACTGTGGGTGGAATGATGATTTTGGGATAAATCTGCTGCATCAGTGAGAGTTGACCAATGACAGCAAAGTTGCCTATAGGAGAGGTGTTACTGACGATCGGCATTACCAGCCTTCCTGACGCAGGCTTTGCAGATCTTGCTCATAGTCTTCAATATCGTAGTGAACACAGATACCACGGCTGGCGATGAGTTGTTGGAATTCGATTTGGTTCATGCCACTCATAGTGCTAGCAGTACCAAGGGTAACGTGTTCTTGCTGAAATAGCGTGATCGCGAGTTCCCGCAGCAGAGTAGCTTCAGTCAGTTGGGCCGATCGAGCGACGTGATCCGGAATTTCAATAGTAATTTGCATAGCGGGTTAGTTAAATCCTGAGGGTTTTATTCTACCAATTGTATTTAGGTGAAACTCTTCGGCGGTCTCATAAGTACTTTGTCAATAAGAGCAATTCATCATATTTTCAATACTCGTTTAGCTGAGTTAATATATCTTTTAAGATATAGTAGGCCGAGGTCAGATGAATCTTCTCTATCTCAGCAACGTTGAGCTTCGCCAAATCTGTTACTTTCTGGCCATTGCTGAAGCAGGTAACAACTTTAGCAGGGCGGCAGAGTACCTACAGATTGAACAACCTCCCCTCAGCCAACGCATCCGAGCGCTCGAAAAAATGCTAAAAATTGAGCTGTTTGATCGCAAGCGGCGACCTCTGCAACTAACAGAGGCAGGAAAGGTGTTTTTAACAGAGACACGACTGGCTTTAACAGCTCTTGAGGGGGCAATCGCGCAAGCACAACGGGCAAGTCGCGGTGAGATCGGCTCTTTGTCAATCGGTATTGCCAGTTCAATTGCAAATACGATTCTTCCTGATATTTTGCGGACGTTCTGCGATCGCTTTCCAGAACTGGAATTGGAACTGCGCGAACTCACCGCCGATCAGCAAATTCAGGAATTGCGCGATCGTCGTCTGAACGTTGGATTTGAAGTGTCCAATTACGAACAGGACGATTGCTTAACGGCTCTGTCAATTGTTGAAGAGTCCCTGGTGGTGGCGCTGCCAGAGATGCACCCACTCGCCTCTCAACCGCAGATTTTCCTGAGTGCCTTGATGAATGAAGCGTTGATTCTACCATCAATCGATGCGTTTCCCTTCTACAAAGAATTTATTCGCTGTTGTGAGCAAGCAGGATTTCAGCCAAAGATTGCTCACAACGCCAAAGCAACCTGGATGCTGACAATACTTAGCTTGGT
>CAXUIV010000602.1:0-3239 GCA_964250875.1 uncultured bacterium | reverse complement strand
TAGATTCATTTACCATTAATCTCTTACAGTTTTTCAAAACCTGTATTATAAGTTCTACTCATCCCCGTAAATGCTGCAATCAGCCTGAAACCCTTACAGGGATTGAAACGCCAGCTGCCGGATATCCAGAGGGCACGCCTAAACCTGTAGCTGCAATCAGCCTGAAACCCTTATATGAAACTCGCTCATAGTGGGCGCAGCAATCATTTCTACCAGGGCAAAGACGAGTGAATCATCTTTGCTGAGCAATATTCTGTTTGCTGTTGCTAGCTTTTTGGGCTGTGGCTGGTTAGCAGTATTCTGCGATCAGGGCGTCTTAAGTGAGGGATAAGTCAATCAGGTGTTTGAGGTATCATTGAGTCAGGACGCAGGAAACTGACAAACATGTGTAACTTTGCCATTCAACCTGAAACGCTAGGTGAAGCGTGGGAGCAAGGTTTGCAGCATAGCTTAACCCAAGTTGCACTCAACATGTTGCGGGAAGGTATCGATTTAGCTCTAGTAGCAAAACTAACTGGACTGTCCTTTGAAAACGTTGAGAATTTGCAAGCTAGCGAATCAGCTAATTCTCAAATATTGGTAAAAGACTTTCTTGAATCAAGCGAGTCATCATTGAACAAAATCTGGCTTACTTCAGAGGAAGATGAAGCTTGGAAGGATCTAGGACTTACGCATTGACAAAAGACATCAATTATAAAATTTAGTAAACGCTAGCACTAGTGACGTTGTTTGAAACACACTCGCGCACGGCTTCTGTAAATAAATTCCTTTGCACTTCATACCAGTTAGCAATTGTTTTTTCAGAAACAAGCGGCTTCAGTCCCCACCATTTACCCAGTCCCAGCGTTTGGGTAAGGTGCCCAGTGCGTTCTTTGTAACTTTCCTTTGAAAGTTTCGGAACTGGAAACTGAGTTTCGATAAAGGACTGCATACACCACTTCTCTAAAGCAGATTAACGAATCCAGCCTGCTCAAAATGGCGATCTGAGGTCAATGCTTGAGTGATTTGCTCCTGCATCATCACCACAAAGCTGGTGCAGTCCGTTAGTCCCCATTCTTTGTCAGGACGCTGTTTGTAGAATGACCACCCCTCCAACCAGAGAGATCGACTGATCGAAACAATTTTTAGAGCAGGCAATTGAGGCAACTCTAGCAAGCTATCCATAAAATTCACAGTTTGAGAACGAATTGGAGGATTTGAAAGAGCGTCCGCTACTTCCAGTAAGACAAACTCAGTTGTGATGAGAGCAGCTTTCTGCTGGCGTAAGAGATCCATAATTCGTCGGGCGGGAAGATGGTAAGTATCTCGGCTGTTAAGCAGAGCAATCCAGGCGGCTGTATCGACGAAAACTGTATCGGCCATTAGATTAATCCTGTTTAGGCTTACCATACAGGTAGTGGTCGTGCTGGTGTGCCAGATCCTCAATCCCTGTATCGACTGTATTCTCCTCGATGATCTGCATCAGCTGATCCCAACCAGAATCATCCAAAACAGAAGCAGGAGGAACTTCTTCTAAAAAGGTGATGATAACGGTCTGCCCTTCGCGACCTGCAACAGGTTCGATCGGTTGAGCTACACCGTTATGAAATGTCCCTTTGATAGACATCATGCTTAAAACTCCCACTCCGCGAACAACTCTGCCACAGGCAACGAAAACCCTGGAACAACGGCTTCTCCATCCAACGAGTCATCTAAACGCAACAGGCAATCAGGGCTAGGGCTGTGATAAACCAGCACATATTGTTCATCAGGATGAATTACCCATACCAGAGACGTTCCGTTCTCGAAATACTCCACAATTTTGTCGTGAATCTCCTCCACCGTATTGCTAGGACAAAGAATTTCCACAGCCAAATCTGGTGAACCCTGGAAATAGCCTTTTGGCAACCGCTTCACACCTTGAAGCCGCGCTTTAGCAATGAAAGACACATCGGGCGATCGCTTGTTGCCTGTTTTCATTGCAAAGGCAGTGCTGGAGTCACAGCCTACGCCTAACTTGTTACGGGCATGCAGCGATAAACTTCCTCCCAGAAAGCTGCCGATTTCGCCATGCTCCATCCCGGAGTTGCCCATATTAACCAGTTCCCCGTTCACCAATTCATAGCGTCCACCATCCTTTGGTAACGCCATAAATTCCTCATCTGTCCAAATTTTCCGCTCAGATGCGATGGTCATCACATTCACCTCATACAGCCTGAAGCAAGTTTTGTTCGCACGCCGAAAAGACAAACCTGAGAGTACCAATTATGGCCTCAATGTTTTGAATCGAATACAGTTCAGTTTCTTCAACTTCCCCTGTTAAGACAAGCCGATAAAATTTCCAACCCTCCCCGTTTGTCACAATGCCAAATACATTGATCTCCCTACCTATTTGACGATTACTCCACAAACAAGCCTGCATCTCGACCAGACACTGGGCTAATCCCTGCTCAAAGTCATCCTTTTTGGCTTCCATCACGCAGAGAAAAGGGGCATATAGATAATCTCGGTCTTCTGCTACCAAATAATCTACATAGCCACCCACTGTTTCTGTTTCGAGATTGGCTCCCTTCCAAATTTTTAGGTGACTAAAGCCTTCAATCCCTTCCTCTAAAATGGCATCAATCAATAGTTTTTTGGATTCCTCAGACGCTCTCAAATCAAAGCGTTGTAGCTTCTTTAAACGCTGTTTAAAAAAGTCACTGGGGGCAACAGATTTTGCCTCAATCACCCAGGGCGTTAACTTGGAGAGATGCAGGTGTTGAAATGCCGCCGCTACGCTGAAACCTGAGAATTTCTGCTTTTTCGACTTAGATTTTAGCGACATTTTCTCTCCCTCCATTGGTTGCCACCCTTGAAACCCGCCACTTTGTTTTTTCTCATAGCTCAAACAAGCGTAACTTAGTACTCGCAGGGCGAGAGTTCGACATCTATAGCTTTGCTAGCAGCAGCTCTTGCCGCAGCAGTCGCTGAGTTGGCAGTACCGTTCTTCAACGGGTTGTGAAAGAACGAACCAGTTTGAGGTGGCAACATGGGGTCGAATACAATTTCCACCAAACTTTTCCCTACGCCTGTCAGCGGAATTGCTAAAATTACCCCTAGTAAACCCCCAAACTTCGCTCCCAGCAGCAGGGATACAAAGATGATAACTGGCGACAACCCTGTCAAGTTGCCGATAACGCGGGGAGCTACCAAATTGTCTTTAATCTGCTGAATTCCAATCGCCACAGCTAACACCTGTAGCGCCAACCACCAATTGA
>CAXUIV010000601.1:0-3239 GCA_964250875.1 uncultured bacterium | reverse complement strand
CTGAGTTGGGTCACACACTCGCAGCCACACAACACCCCAAGTTACAAACCTGCCGTATTGTTGGCGACGCCGTTGAAGTTCTTGAGGAGTACGCAGCAGAACTGGTTGAGGCGATCGTTCAGGACAATGACACGCTTGATACAGGCGATCGCACCCAACAAGAATTAGCCTGGGTAAGCGATCGCCTACTGCCAGCTTTATGGCAAACGGATCGGGAAATAATTAACCTTTTGCGCGGACTAGATGGACACTATATTCCTAGTGGGGCTTCTGGTGCGCCCACGCGGGGACGACCGGAGGTGTTACCGACAGGACGCAATTTCTACTCTGTCGATATTCGAGCCATCCCTACTGAAACCGCCTGGGACATTGGACGTAAGGCGGCAGAAGTCCTGGTAGAACGCTATACCCAAGAGCATGGCGAATACCCGAAAACTCTGGGGCTATCGATTTGGGGCACTTCAACCATGCGAACGGGGGGCGATGATATGGCGGAGGCATTGGCGTTGCTGGGCGTGCAGCCGGTGTGGGATGGAGTGTCGCGACGGGTGATTGATTTTGAGATTCTGCCACTGTCGATTTTGGGTCGTCCGCGTGTGGATGTGACGTTGCGGATTTCAGGATTTTTCCGGGATGCGTTTCCGAATTTGATCGATTTGTTCGATAGTGCGGTGAATGCTGTGGCAGATTTGGATGAATCCACAGCAGACAATCCCTTAGCCATGCAGGTACAGCAGGAAACTCAACGATGGGAATCTCAAGGTTTAACTCAGCAGCAAGCCGAGGCGCGATCGCGCTATCGGATCTTTGGCTCTAAACCCAGTGCCTATGGTGCAGGTTTGCAGGGCTTGATTGAGTCGCAAAACTGGGAGAGTGACGCGGATTTAGCCCGTGCCTATATTAACTGGAGTGCCTATGCCTACACGGGGAATGCTGAGGGCAAATCGGCTCCGGAAGCCTTTACGCAGCGACTTGGCACGATGCAAATTGTGTTGCAAAACCAGGATAATCGCGAACACGATCTGCTCGACTCGGATGATTACTACCAGTTTCAAGGGGGGTTAACGGCGGCGGTGCGATCGGTGTCGGGGACTCGCCCAGAAATTTACTTCGGCGACAATTCCCGCACAGCACAGCCGAAGGTGCGCAAGCTGAGTGAAGAAATCTCTCGTGTCTATCGTTCCAGAGTCGTCAATCCCAAATGGATTGCCGGTGCCATGCGGCATGGCTATAAGGGTGCGTTTGAAATGGCAGCAACGTTGGATTATGTGTTTGCCTATGATGCTACAACTGGTTGCGTGGAAGACTTCATGTATGAAGGCATTGCAGAGACTTATCTGTTTGATTCAGAAGTGCAGAACTTTGTCCGAGGCAGTAACCCGTGGGCACTGCGCGATATGGCAGAACGTCTCCTCGAAGCCAACCAGCGCGGTTTATGGCAACAGGCTGCACCGGAGATGCTGGAACAGTTGCGACTGCTGGTTAATGAAGCTGAAGGCGCGATCGAGTCACAACACCCTGGAGTTGGGAGTGTGTAAAGTGAAGCAGCGACTACTCATTTCACTACAGCGTACTCAAGCTGGAGAACGTGGCATCTCTGCTGAGGAAGTAGCGAAGAAGCAATATCTTCGTTCTCCAGTTCTGGGAACTCTTGGTGCAGTTCTTCTCGATTGGGGTAGTATAGCTAATAACTCAATAGCCGGAGTCACGCGCTCGCGAATCCTGTATAAGGTCTAATTTCCTCGTCTTTAAACCCCAAAACAATCATCTCCTTTGGAATTCCCAACTCAATCAAATCACTTGCAAAACCGTACTCAGTTCCATCTCGTTGAATCCAAATTTTGCCATTGGGAATCTCAATATCAATCAAGCAGCCATGGATCTGACGCACCTTTTGTTCCCACCCTTCTGACATCTCTAAATATCGATCAGCATCCCGATCAAGCACCGTTTTATTCGTAATTTCAATATAGGGATATTGCAAAGTCGTAAACGCTCTCAACTTCTCCATAATAATGGCTCGATATTGTTCTAATAGATCCATTGCGTAATCACCTCTTGCGAACTTTCAAACACAATCAAACGAAGCATTCGACTATCCAACAGCAATCTACCCAACGACGGAAAATCCAGCAAAAAGCTCATAATAAACCGATTCTCGAATCGCCAAAAACACTTGTCGCTCCGGTTCCCGCAACTTCAGAACTTCCTGATACAGCACACACTGACCAATTGCCTTCTCCAAATCATCCACATCTGAACTACCGACAAAACTCTTAATTTCAACAGCAATCTTTCGCTCCTGCTTCTCAGCCCCCAATACAAACAGATCCTTCGTGCCCCATCTCAGTACATAAGGATCGTGCGTAATCGTCCAGCCATCGTTACCAACCCATTTTTACACGCATCATGATATCGGTCTTTCGCAGGCATTCCCAACCCTAAAATCGTTTCCCCTCGATCATACCGCTTTGACTTTTCGTGCGATCGCTCAAGCAGTTGGAGTGCGATCTTGGCTCACTGGAGCATATTCAGCGTTTGGGAGAGTACAAAAACGAGATTAACCGCTTACGAGAAGATTCTACTCAATCAAACTAACTTTGACCAAACGCTACCTCAAGCCATTCGCAGTCAAGCTCAGCTTGCTACTAAAGATGAGTACGCCTTTGACTTCCTTGAACTGGGTGAAGCTCACAGCGAGCGGCAGCTAGAGCAGGCAATTCTCAGCCGAGTGGAACCATTCCTGCAAGAAATGGGCGGTATGTTTACCTTCGTCGGCAGTCAGTATCGGCTAGGGATCGGTAATCAGGAGTACTTTATTGGACCTGCTCCTCTACCACCGTCGCCTCAAATGCCTCGTTGCTGTCGAACTCAAAATCGGTGAGTTTTTGCCGGGATGTGTCGGGAAGATGCAGTTTTACTTAGCAGTGTTGGATGATCGGGAACGGTTGACCGATGAAAATCCATCAATCGGCATCATCCTCTGCAAATCCAAAGATCGCACAATTGTGGAATATGCTTTGCGAGAATCGAACAAGCCGATTAGCATTGCTAAGTACCAGATTGTATCAACAGTTCCACAAGAATTAAGGGGCCAGATTCCCAGTCCAGAACAGGTAGCAAAGTTGCTGGAAGACTTAGAGTAGTCAGGCTGCATGAAGACTTAGACGTTAGCAGTAACGACCACTCATTCAAATTCAGCTAAGAAGCTTGGATCGAGAATTTGCTCAATGGTGAAG
>CAXUIV010000600.1:0-3245 GCA_964250875.1 uncultured bacterium | reverse complement strand
CCCCACTTCCCCATCTCCCAAGGTGCCTCAGGGCGATCGCGACCTCCCGCACGCGCCGTCCCTGATCGAGGGCAATGCACTGCCAACGCCAAGTTTCTGAGTAGGGAGTGAGGGACGCTAGTCGGCTTTGGTAGTAAGGCTGTGTGGCACAGATACCGAAAAGTCCACTGGCGTCTAGTCTCCCGGATGAATTTCGGAAGGCTTCGACTCTGGCGTCAATCAAAGCGGCGTGTCCGCTTAGTCCTTGGTTGAGGGCTTGCTTGTACTTGACAGAAAACTGGGTACCAGCTTGGTCAGACTGATTCCACAAGTCTGTGCCGTTCACCAAGGCGGCAATGTGGGTAGTGGGGTCAAGGTTTAGGAGGATCATTTGACGTTCGGTCGCTGCTGACTGCTGTTGCAGTGCCGCTAGACAACGCTGGTCGGCTTCTGCCACAGTCAGGTTTGCAACATGATTCCAGCTACAAAAGCCCCGGTTGGTAACGTGGTTGCCGGGATCGATGTGGCCATAGTAGATGGAGTTGACTTCCCCTGTGGGCGTAAGGTTGCCCTCCGCTGCGCCCACAGCTATAGCCCCTGGCGATCGCGCTGTGGCAAACAGGGTAGAGGCGGTCGGTGGTCTGGCGTCAGACACCGTATATTCATCAGCTAGGGATTTAGAGCTAGCTCCTAGCAACAGCACTAAACAGCCAGCAATAAGCTTTGAAAGGATTGAGAGTTTCATGGTGCCTCCTTTTTAAGTTGATTTGTGGTGCATGTTGGCTGCTAGCGCAGGTGTTTGAAGCCATAGCCTACGTAGGATTGGCCCTCGTACAGCACAATCAGGTCAGTATGAGAGTCAAACGCCAAGCGGTAAACGTCACGCTCTGTGGTTGCCCCGGCCCGGATGTTCAAGTTGGGCAACCGGCAGTAGGGTGCTTGAAGAATCTCTTGGGTTTGGCGACTCTGACTGCGCTCTGGCACACTTAACAGTTGTGCTAATCGCTGCCGTGAGAGTTCTTCTTGGGGCTGCACGATCTGCTGGCACTGCAAACCTGTTTGCGACACTGCCTCGTGTAGTACGTTTGGGTGCAGCAGCAAGCCGACGGTGGCTAACAGGCACAGGCAGGCACCGAGCAGCAAATTTTTGGGCTGGAGCAGTTGTACCCTCTGTTGGGGCTGGACCAGTTGAAGTTGTTCCATCGTTTCCTCCTCGGACACGTAGATGCTACAGATGCTCTGGCTGCTACCAATCGAGGGGCAATCAATAAGGGGGTACCTCGATTTGATAACGGCGCAAGCTCTTGGTTCGTACCGATTGCCGGACGCAAGTATGTGTGATCTATGGAATAGCTGGGCAGTGAAGCTTTGCCGCTACAGCTTACAGGCATTACTATGCCCATAACTTTAGGGAACAAGCCTCTACTACAGAATACTACATCACTTAGTACTACTGTACTAGTAGAGAAGTAGAGATTTCCGCATCTATAATATGGTCTGGTTAGCTTCTCAAACCAAGGAGTGATGAGTGTATACCCTCAGAACTGGCACAATCCTCGTATAGGGATTGACACGGTGAATGCCTAACGACACGCTACGCGATCGCAAGGGGTAGGGGGCATGATTAAATCTTGGATGGTGATTGGTGGTGTAACGATATTGGTTGGGCTAGCTAGCAGCTTCATTCCACCCCGTGGTATTAAATGGTTTAAACGTTTACAGCGGCCCAGATGGCTGACTTTTGAGGCGGCAATTCCTGTCATTTGGACTGTTATTTTTGTCTGTGCTGCCTGGTCAGCCTATATAGTTTGGGAGAAAGAGCCAGGAAGCACCAAAACCTGGACTTACATGGGGGCGTACCTGCTTTTGGAACTGGTTACAATTGCCTACACAGTCGTTATGCTGTGGGTACAGAAGCTGAGAGTCGGTGCAGTTATTGGCGGCACAGGTGCAGTTATTGGTGTGCTGCTGGCACTAGCAGTTTTACCGATTTCTGGCTGGGCTTCCTTGTTGCTGGTGCCTTACATCATTTGGAGTCCAATCGGAACCTACACTACTGTGGCTATGATGCGCCTCAATCCTGAAGATGCTTAGTTGACTCACCTCACGCGAGATTTCGTGTTTTTGGTTTTTGGTTGTTAGTAAAACAAACAACAAACAACAAATAACAAGTTAATCGATGTGTCCGTATTGGGCTGCGAAGAGCTTGGTAGAATTGGTTTGGTTATTTAGCCAAGCCCACATTTGGTCTCCCATGCAGAAATGCCACCACTCACCTGGATGGCGTTGAAACCCAGACTGCCGCATAATATTCCACAAGGTCTGACGGTGAGTGTGATACTGCTGCTTTAGGGCATCGGTGCTGTTAGCAAAGTGATCCGGATGCGATCGCGCTGACATTTCATCAATTGCAGAACCCATATCAACTGTCTGTCCGCTTGAGTCTACGAGCGTCACGTCTACAGCGCCACCAGTACTGTGAGGAGGGGGGGTATGAGGGTTGGTGCTTGGCACAGCCCAGATTTGATAGACTTGTTCCCAAATTGCTTGGCATTGAACTGCGGATGGGTGGGATGGGGCAACTTGTTGAACCACCTGATTGAATGTGTAGTCCACCATAAACTGTTGAACGGCTACGGGACGGTAAGCATCGAAAATTTGAATGCGCCAGTTGGGATGATGGCGTTGCAGGAGATTCTGAGCCTGAATAAGGTTGTCTAGCACAGTTTGACGCAGATGGTAGGGCGATCGTTCTCCATAAGGCGCTCCTAGTTTCTGATAGGGATGGGGCGACTCAACCGCAAACAGGTCTAATGGAATCGCTACAAGCGGTTCGCCGCACTCTAAAATTGGGATCTGCTGGTAGGGTTTCATGGATGGCTGCGCGGAGGGGTAGGTGTTTTTTTTCTACTGGTCAAATTTTTCGCTGAATTCCTTAGCTGATGAGGGTTTGCTGTATTTAACATCAGCAAGAGGTCCGCGCAATTTCTCAAATGCTTACCAGGAAAGACTTTGAGTCTCAAAACACTTTGTTCACTTGCCAAACTTATCTCCTGCAATGCTATATTTGTTTCAGTCCGCGCAAAAGAACCTCGAAAACCAAATATATCAAGTCTTTTGAGGCCCCGCTGCTGAAATGCTCACTAAGCCCTTTCAGGGATTGAAACTTCGCCTGCGCAGCAGACGTAGCGATTCCCGTCGCTGAAATGCTCACTAAGCCCTTTCAGGGATTGAAACTGTGTGGGGGCGGAGTGTTGCAGGAGGAG
>CAXUIV010000599.1:0-3258 GCA_964250875.1 uncultured bacterium | reverse complement strand
CCTGATTCATTAACGTTTACAGACTGTAAGCCTCAAATCGGTTTACCTCTAAACGCAGACCGGGTTGTGTCAGTCAGCTAGCTTCTGACGTTGTCTTGAGGATTGCCTCATCCCCTAAATTGCAAAAAATCATGGCAGAATGGCAGTATTCTTGCTCAAACTGGGATACTCTCCATGCAGCGTGACAAAATCCTTTCAACTCTAAAGCAACATCAGACTGCGTTGAAAAAGTTAGGTGTGCGGTCGTTAGCATTGTTTGGTTCTGTAGCGCGAGATGAAGCAACACCTGCTAGTGATGTGGATATTCTGGTTGAGTTTGAACCTCCAGTTACCTTTGATCGCTATATGGATGTGAAATTTTATCTAGAAGATCACCTGGGAAGAAAGGTAGATTTAGTCAGTTGGAAGTCACTCAAGCCTCAAATTCGAGCTTCAGTAGAACAAGAGGCGATTCATGTCGCGTGATCTTCGACTTTATTTAACCGATATTCTAGTGGCGTGTGAGAAGGTGTTGCGTTACACCAATGGTATGAAATTTGAGCAATTTATAGCGGATGATCGCACATTTGATGCTGTGATTCGCAATCTACAAGTTATTGGAGAAGCTGTAAAAAGTATTCCTGTTGATGTGCGTGAACGCAACTCTGAAATTGAGTGGAGAAAGATAGCTGGATTAAGGGATATTTTGGCTCATACTTATTTCCAAGTTGAGAACGAAATCATTTGGGATGTTGTACAGAATAAGGTAAAACCTCTTTTAACAAAGGTAAGTCAGTTATTAGAGGATCAGGCAGATAGTGACAGACTGAACTAATATTAAAATGGAATATGGTTTGATCGTGCGAAATATCTCAGTAGAGACTAATCGTTATCATGACTGATAATAAACTATCGGGTTCTGGTTGCCGCCAATGACTCAACAACTTATAGATACTGTAGATACCGAAGCGCCGATTGCGGAGCTTGACATCAGCCATCTGGTCATCGAAGACGATACACCTGTGGACAATTTCCAATCAGAAGAACAACAACGGCTATTGGTAGAACCCCTCTACAGTAATAAAGTTCTGCCAGCGCCGTTCCTAGCTGCTGCCAATGTCGGGTTGTTCTACCAGCTTAAAGGAGATCCGATTGTGCCCGATATGATGCTGAGTTTAGGAGTGCAGCGCTCAGTCGATTTGACTTTGAAACAGAACCGCTCCTACTTTACGTGGGAATTTGGCAAAGTACCAGAGGTGTGCATTGAGATTGTCTCCAATCGAGAAGGGGACGAGTTAACCCTGAGCAAAAAATCGCAACAGAAGGGAAAAACGAGTTCGAAGAAAGAGATCTACGCTCGGATTGGCATTCCTTACTATGTGGTGTTTGACCCGCTGCAGCAGATCCAAGGGCAGAATGAAATGCAGGAGTCGCTGCTGCGGGTGTGGACGATTTCGGCGGTGGGCTATACAGAACTGACTTCAGATGTAGGCATGGTGGCAGTCGGTGAGTCAGTGTGGTTAGAGAGGGTCGGTTTGGGCCTAACTCTATGGGAAGGACAGTTTGAAGAAGAAGTCACACGGCTATGGTTACGTTGGTGCGACCGAGAGGGACAGGTCATCCCTACTGGCGCGGAAGGTAGAGAAATTGAACGTCAAGGCAGAGAGGCTGAACGTCAAGGCAGAGAGGCTGAACGTCAAGGCAGAGAGGCTGAACGTCAACGGGCAGAGGCTGAACGTCAACGGGCAGAGGCTGAACGTCAACGGGCAGACCAGCTGGCTGAACGACTCCGGGCATTGGGCATTGACCTAGATGAACAAGGAGTCGCCGCCGAGAACGGAGAATAAAGCACGTTACAGCGGTTTTCAATCCAGCAAGGTACAGGCTAACCTTAGGGGCACAAAGCTTTGCGCCCTCAGCGTGTACTGCATTAGGACGAGAATTGCTATATGCCTTAATCGTGTTGCTTTCAGTATCGGGTAGTACCCCCAACTACCTCTTGACGGTTGACGTCCTAAATTGGGAGACGAGCTAGAAAGCATTCTGATTCACGCGACGCAGCCCCCATCCAATGCGAAATATCCCATTAGAGACTAGAGGTCGTGACCAGGCAAATGCCTCAAACTGGTAGGAAGCATCTCAGCCATGATGCCGCATCAATGTTATTAGCAGTGTTACCGGATCACATCCGCGATGCTCATCTAAATCATGCGCAACAGATCGACTACTCTATCGAAATGGTGGTGGAGATGGCTCTAGCCGACTTCCTTGACCCTGATTCATTAACGTTTACAGACTGTAAGCCTCAAATCGGTTTACCTCTAAACGAAGACCAGGTTGAATAAGCTCATTTCCTACCGCTATGATAGGTATTAGCAATTTAAGGAGAAATTGATGACACACTACTCCTTGAACTTACCAATTCAGTTGAAGCAAGAAGCCGAAAAATTGGCGGCAAACCAGGGAGTTTCACTCAGTCAGTTCATTTTGGCAGCTGTAGCTGAGAAAGTAGCTGCCCTCAGCCACCAACTTGACGATCCCGCATTTCCTCACGTTACTTACCGTTGCGGAGCGAGCGGTCAATCCTTCCCAGTTCTGCGTGGAACTGGGCTGCGTGTGCAGACAGTGGTGACTGCTGCCCAGCAGTGGAAGCTATCCGCAAACCAGATTGCAACTGAATATGACTTGACTGAGGTTCAGGTGAATAGCGCTTTAGCCTTCTACGCGGCGCACAGATTGGAGATAGATAAGGTGATCGCGGCTGAGCAGTCTCTCGAAGCTGTTAATGTCCAGGTCACTATTACATCTAGATGCTGACACTTCCATCAAAGCTTTGCATCTAGCTTTGATTTCTCGTGGTCATGATGTGACTCGAACACCAACGGATTGGATGCCTCAAGACGCCACTGATGAGGCTCAGTTACTGGGAGCCACTGCCCGAGAAAGGTGCATTTTTACCTTTAATATTCGCGATTTTCTGGTTCTAGCCGAACGCTATCCTCAACATGGCGGCATTATTTTTGCTGCCCAAAATAGTTGGACACTCTCCGATCTGATTATCGCACTAGATCGCTTGCTATCAGAGACACAAGCATCTGACTGGACTGGACAAGTACGCTGGTTAAATCAGTGGCGAAAGTGAGCAATGAAGTTTGAGTGAAAAAGTGGGATTTCCTTGTCTCTTACCGCGCCACATGCGATCGCTGTAGTCCTATCGCGCTGATAGCTGCTGCACCAATGCCTGATGCTCCGCCGAATTCAATCCTTCCTGCAATACGG
>CAXUIV010000598.1:0-3262 GCA_964250875.1 uncultured bacterium | reverse complement strand
ACCCCACGTCCCTATCTCCCTCTCCCCCACAATCACCATAAGCAAGGTCCCACTCTCTACATCTAAAAACTGCTCTTCAACTCCGCACTCCGAACCCCGCACCCCGCACTCCTAAGAATTCCCCGCTCTTTGCTGAGAGTAGGAAAGATTGTGCTGATACTCTGTCACCTTCTTTTGAGCGATCACATACTTGGGACTAGAGCTTGGTACTGCTCTCATCAGCGCGATCGCCTCCTGCCACTGACTCTCAACCAAGTGCCACTCTGCCTCAGATTTAGCTGACTGCGTGAGGACAGCAGCGCTCATTGCCTGGTTGACGGCCAGCCGGAAAGAATTGGTCTGAGTTCCAGTCGAGGGAGCATGAGAGAATGCGGTTGAAACTTGAGTGAAGAAGGCGGGTTGCTTCAGATAGGCGTACAGTCCTCCCAGAACTGCCAAGCTCAAGCAGACCAGCGCTGCTGGTGCCAGTTTAATTCCGCGTCCTCCAGGCTGATGCCTATATGTGGGCTTAATCGTAGGCAGTCGTGGTGCAGCACCAGATGGAGGTGCATTCGGTGTCGGTTCTTCAAACGGGATAACCTCACCCTGCCTTGGTTCACTGTGAACTGTTCGTACATCCTGCTCCACTAGCCGCTCAAACCAAGTAGGTCTGCCAGACTGAGACTCAGCGTCGAACATCCCTGAGGGAACGGCTGCGGGTATTGCAGGCGTTCCTCCCATTGGAGCAGTGACTCCAATCCCCCTATTGCGGGGCCGATGGTAGTAATTATACGAAACGGCGTGGTGCCTTCTGATACCATTCGCAATCGTACCTAGGACAGTGGCACGAGAAGCTTTCAACTGCTCTAAAGCTTGCTGCAAGGCAGAGCGAGTTGTCTTACTCATGCGAACAACCAACACGATTCCAGCTGTATATGTGGCGAGCAGACTACTGTCAGCCAGTCCCAACATAGGTGGTGTATCATAGATTACCAGATCGAACTCCTGCCGCAACTGCTCCATAACGTTCTGCATCTTCTTAGAAGAGAGCAGCTTGGTGGGGTCTGGAGGAATTTGACCAGAAGTCAACACAAAGAGATTATCCCAGGTAGGCGATCGCTGAATCGCGTCTAAAACCGGAAAGTTAGCCGCAATCACATTGCTCAAGCCCTGTTCATTTGGTAGATCTAACAGAGCGTGAATCCGAGGCAGACGCAAATCTGCATCCACTAACAACACCCGCTGTCCCATAGCAGCAGCAGCCTGTGCCATATTAACAGCGACTGTGGATTTACCATCGGCAGGTGCAGATGAGCTAACGACCAAAGAGTCGATTGGCGCATCCGAACTGAGAAAGCTGATGTTGGTAAACAGAGAGCGGAAAGCCTCTAAAAAGGGAAAATTCTCAGCTTGTGCCCGATCAGCAGTTGGCAGGACAAACCTGTAGCCATTTGATTGCATCTTCACGGCTACTCTGGCGACTGGGCTGATCTTAAGTCCCTTCTGAAAAGGAATTACCCCCAAAAGCGGTAGTTTTGTCCTCTGCTTGAGATCCTCAGGCGAATGAAACACATTATCCAGCTTCTCTAGCAACAAGGCTGCTGCCATTCCTGCTAACAGTCCAGCAACCACACCTATGAGCAGATTTCGATTGACGTTAGGAGAAACTGGTACCTTGGGCAATTGAGAAGCTGCAATCAGTTGCCAGGGAACTTCCTTCTGCGCAATCTCAATCTGGAGTAATTCACGTTTTTCTAAAAATCGGTTTAAACTGTCAGTCGCAACCTTCAACTCCCGCTGCAAGTCAGTGTACTCACGAGCTAGAGATGGTAATTGTTTGACCTGTTGATTTAAACTAACCTCTGTCTGAGCGATCGCCGCAGCCCGCACTTCTAGAACCGAGATCTGGTTCGCCACCTCCGCCACTTTGTTTCCCAACACTCGTGCAGCTTCTTGTTGCAACAGCGGCAGCAAATTTTCTCGCTTCTCTCGGAGTCCTTCAATAACTGGGCTAGCTTCCTTGAATCGGACTGTCTGTGCGGCAATGTCGCTTTCGACTTCCCGCAACTGCCCCATCAACTTCTGGTAGATCGGGGCCTCATTCAGAGCTGAGGCTGGACCTGACGAACCCTGCAAGATCGTATCCAAAGCACGGGCTTCAGCTATCTGCTTTTGGGTGTCGAGTCGCTGTTGCTCAATGGCGCTAACTTCCGTAGAAAGCTGTTGAGCCTTAACCTCTGGATCGATAAAATTGTACTGTTGCCGAAACCCTTGCAGCTCTCTTTGCAGGCTGTTAACGCGCAGCCGCAACAGAGGCATCTGCTCGTCAACAAACTCATTGCCCTGACGCAGGTTCGTTTGCCGCTCCTGCAAACTGTACTTCAAATACCCTTGAGACAAATGCTCTAAGACAAACTGAACTTTCTGCGGATCGGTATCCCGGTAGCGAACTTCTAAAATTTTGGTCTCTTGAAAGCGGGCGATCGCCAACTTGTCCAGCAGCGAGTCGTAAGTAATGTCTGGATAGCGAGCTTGCAGCTGTTTGACAATGGGAGCCATCAGCTTGGGACTCTGCAAAACCTGAATTTGAGTAGTGTAATCCAAGCCCGACTGTTGGGGATTGGCAGCATTCATATCAGCTGCCTGAGTCAGCCCTGCGAACTTATCCTCAGCTGTAACCGGCTCAACCAACAGCCGAAACTTTCCTTCGTACTTGGGCTGACTGTGAAGCGTCCAAAACCCAATCGCAGCACTCACAGCAAGAGCTACACCCGCGATCACCACCGCTCGCCGACGCGCTATTGCTAGGAGCTGACTGAGATCCAATTCCTCGGTGTCTGTGTCCTTGTCCTGGAACAGAGGCGTATAAACCGCTGGTAGTGGTTGCGGCTTGCCATTAGTGCCAGTTGATAACGGCTTTCGCAATCCCTGGTTCTCCATCCGAATAAGTTCGATCAGCTTTAATAATAGCCTTCAGCTTCAAAAACACCAGCGAGCAGCACCCCAACAAAGCTCTAACGGTCAACCATCAACCGCTGCGCGATCGCAAACAGCCAAACCTTAAACCACAAACGCTGAAGGACGTGTAACCTTATCTGCGCCTAACTACTGATTCTAGATGGGGCTATCTTCACTAATTCTTCTAGCAAAGTCAACTCGCATACACTATCTTTAACGACTCTTCACATCGTTGAGGAGGAGAAAGGGGAAGGGGGAAAGGCGAAGGGCGAAGGGGAGACCCTATGAAAGCAGAATGGATTCATTAATCACTAGACAGTTATGT
>CAXUIV010000597.1:0-3267 GCA_964250875.1 uncultured bacterium | reverse complement strand
ACCCCCCTCTCCGCGTCCTCTGCGCCTCAGCGGTTCGTCCCTCTTCCCCTAACCATCGCCGCCGCCCTCCTCATCGCCCTACACCTCATCGGCTTCGGACTCTACAGTCAGCCCTTAATTCAACCACCCACTGCCGCCCTCAAAGTAGGAATTATCCAAGGCAACATCCCCAACGAAATCAAACTCTACCCAGAAGGCTTCTTTCGCGCCATCGAAGGATACACTACCGGCTACCAAACCCTAGCCGCCCAAAAAGTTGACGCCGTTCTAACACCAGAAGGAGCTTTGCCATTCCGGTGGAACAGCATAACCCACAGATCCTTCTACTCAGCTGTCTTAAAACAAGGCGTCGTCGCTTGGCTAGGGGCCTTTGGTGAACAAGAACGCAGCTACACAAACAGTCTGTTTACCCTAACAGGCGATGGTCAAATCTTTAGCCAATACAGCAAAGTCAAACGAGTACCGCTCGGCGAATACATTCCCTTTGAGCAATTTCTCGGCGGCATTGTGAAGCGGTTATCACCTCTGGACGAACACCAAGTTGCAGGTTCACCAACTCAGATATTTGACACACCTTTTGGTCGTGCGATCGTGGGTATCTGTTATGAATCTGCCTTTGCTGAGCATTTTCGTTATCAAACAGCTGCTGGAGGACAGTTTATCCTTAGCCCGTCGAACGACGCCCATTACAGTCCCGCCATGCCTGCCCAGCACCATGCCCAAGATGTGATGCGAGCAATTGAAAATGATCGCTGGGCGGTACGAGCAACAAACACTGGCTACTCAGCTTTTGTCAATCCCCACGGCAGAACCGAATGGATATCTAGGTTGAGAACCTACGAAACTCATATTGCTACAATTTATCGACGACAGACAAAGACACTGTACGTCCGTTGGGGAGATTGGCTAACACCTGTGTTGTTAGTGTTGGCTGCATCCTCTCTCATCAGGCGAGTGCGAAAGTTCCCCACAGTAGCAAACTGATTGAGACTCAGACTACAGCTCCACTTAGTTCTAACACTCTCGCATTAAGAGCCTCCATAACGAGAGGAACGTGAGAAGTGAGTATTAAGGCTCCTCCCTGCTGGATAAAGTTTTTGAGGACACCCAGCATTAAAGACAAAGACTGAGGATCTTGCCCGACCACAATTTCATCTAGTAGGCAAATCTGCGGCTGTCGCGCCAAGACAGCACCCAATGCCAAACGTCTTTTCTGTCCTTGGGAGAGAGACTGGGGATGCTTATCAGAAAACTCGCTTAAATTCAATTGCTCCAACAGAAAATCGGCTACTGCTGGCGGTACTCCAGGCTGGAAGATTTCGGAACGCACGCTGTCAGCAAAGAGCTGATGGTTGGGATTCTGAAGGACATAGCCCACACTTCTAGCAATTTGGACGACGCTGCGCTTACTTGCATCTCGACCGAGGATTTCTAGCTTGCCCGTTGTTGGTTTGAGTAACCCACTCAAGAGCCTAAGCAGCGTAGTCTTGCCGCAGCCATTGTCCCCTTTAAGGAAAACGGTTTCCCCAGCTGCTACCTGAAAATCTGGAAAGGGAGGATATTTACCCCAGCTCAGTTGGTGAGTTTGTAGGACAGTGGGAGTGAGAGCTGGAGCGGCTGAGAGAGCTGAGGGATCGGGGGGATCGGGGGGAAATCCCTCAATCAAGTTGCCTTGTTGGAAGTAATAAGCGCGATCGCACACTTCTTTCGCCAGGTCTAGCCGATGTTCGACCAAAAGCACAGACTGACCTCGGCTTGCCCTGGCTTTGAGTAATTGCAGTAACTGTTGAGCGCCGTTGGCGTCTAAATAAGCCAACGGTTCATCTAACAGCAGGACGGGTTGACCGATTGCCATGAGACAGGCAAGGAGGAGGCGTTGCTTCTGTCCTGCCGACAGTTGCCGGATAAGCCAGTTTCGCTGTGCTGCTAAACCGAATTCTTTCAGAGTCGCATCAGTTAGTTGCTTTATCTGGTTTGGAGGAGTATTCCAGTTTTCTAATCCGAAGACGAACTCTTCCCAGACACGCTCGGTAAAGATTTGGGTTTCAACGTTTTGCAGGAGTGTGCAGAAATACTGCGATCGCTGACGCACCGACCATTCGCACAAATCCTTGCTCTGATAAAGAATCTTCCCGTTTAGTTCTCCCCCTGTATGATTGGGTGCAATTCCTGCCAAGCAACTCAGCAATGTACTTTTACCGCTGCCGGTTGCACCAGCAATTAGGACAATCTCGCCTGGAGAGAGGGTGAGATTCACTCCCTCAATGATGGGCTGAGGGCTTCCGGGATACCTGAAGGAAAGGGCAATGATTTCAACGAGCGGTGGGTCGAACGCCATATTTTTTATGCTAGCCACTCCAGATATCCCACGGCAGCTAGAATTCCAGCTGCACTCATGGCAAAGAGGGTATCTCTGACTTGCCAGGTTAATGGCTGGCTGTTACTGCGCGGCGCGGCTGGATCGTAACCTCTTGTCTCCAACCCAACCGTAACCTCATCGGCATAAGCCACAATCCGAAAAATCAAGGGCATAAATAGACCGGAGAACCATTGAGTCGGCTGGCGGGTGAGATTCACTCCCCGTAACTGATTTGCCTCAATAATACGTTGGGCTTCTTGCTGAATCAGCGGCAGAAATCTCCAGATCAGCATCAGGCTCAGAACTAGAAAATTGGGTAAACGTGTAGCCTGTAGAGCGCTGACTAAATCGGTAGGAGATGTTGTCGTTGCCAGTAGTGGTGTCGGTATGGCGATCGCTAGCAGGCGCAGGCCACTTAGAAGAGATGTGTGTAAATCTCGCAACCAAGTGGAAATCGTCATGAATATGGCGAGGGCGATCACGACAGTTCCAAGAATCTTCAGGTTGAGGCGCACTGAGACCAGCAACAGGACCAGCAACACCCCAACCAACAGACCGATTGCCCCAATCCGGTGCAGGATAAGAGCAAAGCTAATCAGGACAACGCTGAGAGTAATTTTGAGGAGGGGATTAATCTGGCGTAACAAAAGACTTTCCAAGGCATGACTGGCATTAGACATCTATATCCATCTTTCCAGCCTTCCGCAGTTGCTTGATTCCTTGTTCTCCCAACCACCAGCCAACTGCACCTGCCACTCCTGCCAGTAGAGTTAAGAGTACGAGTACCAAAGGCTGCGTCACAAGTTTCACAAACGGGTCAGCTTTGGGACCTTTGATGAGGTAAGCACCAAGGAGCAAACCGCCTAAATTGGCACTGCTAAAAAAGAGGATGTTCCCTAAGAGACGGT
>CAXUIV010000596.1:0-3267 GCA_964250875.1 uncultured bacterium | reverse complement strand
AGCGACCATACTGTCGAATCTGGTGAAAGGCATCATCGACCAGACCTGCAAACGTTACTGGGTTAGCAATGAGGCGCAGGTCATTGTTGTCATCGTAAATGTAGGGGGATGGAAGTTCTCTTTCTGCTACGCGGCAGAGGGCTGCACAAAGTAGATCTATACAGCCGATGGCAGTGAAGGGATCGTTAATAGCAGGAGATAGAGAACGAATAGCGATCTCGACTAGGTGCTTGATCGAAAACTCTACATCCTGTAGCGCCGTGCGTTGTTTGCCCAACAGGAATGCGTCGTTGATCTGCCCGATCAGCTTTTGATCGACAAGCTGCCCAGGCCACACCTGCACCAGTTCTGTTCCCTGTACGACAAATTTGCCTGTGCGCCTTTTAAGCCGCAAGATCAAATCTTTTGACTTAGCAATCTGCATCAGGCGGTCATCGTCAATGACTTGAATATAACCGCTGCCAGCAGCTGGGATAGAACAGGCTTCGCGCTCGAAATCTGATGGAACTTCCGCAACCCATCGCGGCTTGTACTTCGGCATCCCAAGGAGTTGCAGGGGAAATAAATCATCAATAGAATCGTTCAGTTCGCTGCCGATTGTGCCGATGATGTTCCAAACATGAATTGAAATTGACGCGTGATGGATAAAGTAAATCAGCACAACAGTGCTAACAAGCGTTAGCAAGAGGGCAACCGAGATTGAGATCTGAGGCACAAACAGGTGCTTTTCGTCGGTGTGGACAGTTCGCAGCACAATCAAGCAGTAGATGAACGTAGAAGTGAACGTCCCCAGTACGAACTGATAGCTCCGATCCACCATAAAGTTACGGAGCACTCTGGGACCGAATTGTTGGGAAGCTAAGGTGAGGGCAACGAGTGTGACGGAGAAGGCAGTGACGGCAACTGTAATCATCGAACCCGCGACGGTTGAAAGCAGTGTCAGCGCACTATCTGCTCCGCCGTGAAAAATGTGAACCCAACCCAAGGTGTCCAGCCATCCAGATTTACCTGCTCGATCAATTGCTAGCAGGACCCGCGCCAGCCATATCGACAAAACCATCATCAGTGTTGGCACAAACCAGTAGCTGGAGCGGAGTGAATGGCGCAGTTTAATTAGCTTGGTCTTTCTCATACCGTTTCGTTACAGAGGACTCGTTTACCAAGGTAATCAGAGCATTTAATAAGTTTAGCAAAGGTCTATATCTAGAACTATACATTTAGAATAAACGTTAGATAAACGATAAATGAACGCTCCCTTGCCCTCATGTCTTATTATTTAAGTCATGGATCGTTGATTTTTTTGTATTATTAATTAAACCCCTTGTTCTTTCAAGAGAACCGTTTGATAATTGACATTGGAAAAGACGCATATAACAACTGATTTGTAAAAGATACTTACACGAACCCGAATGATGCAGTTGATAACTCAAATCGCTAACTATGACTGCAAATTACTTTCATGTCCATCAGCTCCAAGAATGGTAGAAAAACTTTCTTTATGCCTCCTGACTTTTGACACCAGAAATGTGCCTTTAAAAAACAATCGAGACTTGTGAATTCAGATTATGACGGTATCTTCCGCTTCACCTCAACCGCGTGGTCCTCAACGCGGCGGACCACGCTCTGAGCGCAAACATACGCCTAAGGTAGATATGAAAGGGCTTTACCAAAGAGCTGTCTGGGAAGCCTTTGTGAAGCTCAATCCGCGAGTGATGCTTAAAAACCCAGTCATGTTCGTTGTTTGGGTCGGGACAATTATCACGGCGTTGATGACAATCGATCCGTATCTATTCGGCACCGTGCCGGGTGAGGTACAGAAACTAAGGCTTTTCAACGGTCTGATCACAGGCATTTTGTTCTTTACTGTGGTGTTCGCCAACTTTGCTGAGGCAGTAGCAGAGGGACGTGGCAAGGCGCAAGCCGACGCTTTGCGGGCAACCAAGACTGACACAACTGCCCAAAAAGTCCTGCCAAATGGCGAAATCCAAGAGGTTAGTTCAACAGCACTCAGAAAGGGCGATCGCGTGCTGGTGATTGCTGGGGATATTATCCCAGCTGATGGAGAAGTCATCACGGGTGTCGCCAGCGTGGACGAATCAGCAATTACGGGCGAATCGGCACCAGTGCTAAAAGAGCCGGGATCAGATGTCGCCAGTTCTGTCACGGGAGGCACGCGCATCCTCTCAGATGAACTCACGATCCGAGTCACCGCAGATCCTGGAAAAGGATTTATTGACCGGATGATTGCTTTGGTGGAGGGAGCCGAACGAACGAAAACGCCGAATGAAATTGCTCTCACAGTATTGCTGGCAGTGCTAACGCTGGTGTTTCTGTTCGTGGTGGCGACGATTCCCACGCTCGCCAATTATGTTAAGAGTCCCGTCAGCATGGCGATTTTAATCGCTCTACTCGTCGCGCTGATCCCCACAACGATCGGGGGGCTATTGAGTGCGATCGGCATTGCTGGCATGGACCGCGTCGCCCAATTCAATGTGATTGCCACCTCAGGACGAGCAGTGGAGGCTTGTGGTGATGTCAATACCCTAATTCTGGATAAGACTGGCACCATCACGCTGGGCAACCGCTTGGCAGACGAGTTTATCCCTATCAACGGCCACTCTTTAGAGGAAATAGCCCAGGTAGCTCTAAGTGCCAGTGTGTTCGATGGCACACCGGAGGGCAAGTCAATTGTCAGACTAGCAGAGCAATTAGGTGCAAAAGTTAATTTTGACCAGAGTTCGGCAGCAGCAATTGAGTTCTCAGCTAAAACCCGCATGAGCGGGACAGATCTACCTGATGGTCATCAGGTGCGAAAGGGGGCAGTAGACGCGATTAAAGGGTTTGTGCGTTCGCATAATGGCGCAGCAGAAACCACCTCCAGCGAACAGTCTGAACTGAATGCTGCTTACGAACGGGTTTCCCGACTCGGAGGAACGCCCCTTGCCGTCGCCATTGATCGCGAACTCTACGGCGTCATTTACCTTAAAGATATTGTTAAATCCGGTATCCGCGATCGCTTTGACCAGCTGCGGCGAATGGGCATCCGCACCATCATGCTCACCGGGGACGACCGGATTACGGCATCGGTGATCGCTCAGGAAGCTGGAGTAGATGACTTCATTGCTGAGGCAACGCCAGAGGACAAAATCGCGGTGATTCAACAAGAACAGGCTGAGGGTAAATTGGTAGCGATGACAGGAGACGGCACGAACGACGCCCCAGCGTTAGCCCAAGCGAATGTTGGAGTCGCCATGAACTCTGGCACTC
>CAXUIV010000595.1:0-3268 GCA_964250875.1 uncultured bacterium | reverse complement strand
CATAGATGCGATCGCGCATCCGGTTCTTGATCTTTTCTAGAGTGCCACTCTTGTTTGCTAACGCAAACGGATCGGTCTGAATGATTTCGTCACTTTGCTCCCCTAGTTGTTGAAGTAAGTTTTGGACTTGGGGTGACTTTAATCCTGTCTGGCTCACCTGCAATTTGAGTGCATTCACTTCGTTAAGATAGTCTTCAGTGTCTCTGTATGGTTCAATTCCCTTGATTGGGTCGTACCACCGGGTGACGGGGGGCAAAGGAATTGTTACAGTCGAGCCTGGAACACTTAAGTTGCCGAGTAGCCAGAAGTTGCGCCACGGCACATAACTAAAGTCAAATAGCACCAAACCCAAGTTTGCCGTGGCGGCGATCGCCATGAGTCTTTCAAACCAGAGGCTTCGGGATATAGATTTGCTTCGAGATAAATGTTGAGAGGATGCCATATAGCAATCCTAAATTATCTGTCAAGAGGCTGTAGAGCATGTAACGTCTCTACATGTAAACACAAATAGACGAAAACAAATGAAACACATAACAGCCGTTCTAGCGCCATTCTGTGCTTAAAATGTTCCTGTTTACGTCCCCTATTGAGCTGGTTTAATCAAAAAGGAGTTTTAGTTATGTGGTGCCGATTCGGAGTGGCCATAACTGCGGTGACAATTGGTTTAGTATCCAGCGTTAGCTGTGAGACAGCGTTGGCTGCCCAGCCCTACACAAGCAGTGGATTTGTTGCCGTCTTAAAAGGATTTGCATATTCAGCAGGAAACACACTCTCGGACACAGCCTCGAAAAAAGGCATTCGGGAATTTCAGCAAGATTACAGGCTCAAAGTTGATGGTATAGCAGGTAGGCAAACTCAGAACTTTGCCGCTCAGCTGGTTCAGATTTTCCACGCTAACTTAAATCTCGTTGTTAAGCCCAAACCCCCCTTAGCCCGCAGCAAGTTCTACACCCCACAGACTGCGGCGGTTGTCAAGCAGTTTCAGAAGCAGTTTGGTTTAGCACAGACGGGTATCGCTGATTTTCCAGTCCGTCTAAAGCTTGATAATGAGGCAAAAAGAATTCTAAAGATTCCAATCACTACACCTTCACCAACCTCACCATCACCCGCGCCATCAACTTCACCGTCACCCGCGCCATCAGCCTCACCGTCACCTATGCCATCAACCTCACCGTAACCTCCTCAAGATTGGGACTTGTGCCTTGCCAGTTCAGAACAGACAGGTTTGCTCTGGTAGTGGCCTTCCCTTAGGAGTTGGTAGAATACGTAGAGACGTCAAATGCAGCATCTCTACGTGTTTTCCGCAATCAGCTACGGGCAATACCCTCTTGGCGTGCTGCCCTCTGTACAGCAGCAGCGACGGCAGTGGCGACTCGCTCGTCAAAAACAGAAGGGATGATGTGTTCGCGATCCAGGTCTGAAGCCTTGACCAAAGACGCGATCGCCCCAGCAGCTTCCAAGTACATAGTCGTCGTGATTGTGGTCGCTCGACAGTCCATCGCGCCACGAAACACGCCAGGGAAAGCTAAAACGTTGTTGATCTGATTCGGGTAATCACTTCGGCCTGTCGCCATGACAGCGACATCGTCAGTAACCAGTTCTGGCTGAATCTCTGGAATTGGATTCGCCATTGCGAAGATAATTGGGTCTTTCGCCATTGATCGAACCATCTCAGGCGTCAGCACACCGGGGGCACTGACACCGATGAACACGTCTGCTCCTACCAAGGCATCAGCGAGTGTACCCGTTTGGGCAACAGCAAATTCTTGCTTTTCCGGAGTCAGGTCTGGACGCTGAGTCGAGAGAATGCCTTTAGAGTCGCACATCAAGATGTTTTCTGCTCCAGCTTTACGCAGTAGCCGTGCGATCGCGACTCCAGCTGCTCCAGCACCATTGATTACGATGTGGACCTGATCCATCGATCTACTCCCTAACTTGAGGGCGTTCATCAACGCTGCCAAGGTGACAATTGCGGTACCGTGTTGGTCATCGTGAAATACGGGAATATCCAACTGCTGTCGCAGCAGGTTTTCAATCTCAAAACAGCGAGGGGCGGCGATATCCTCTAAATTTATACCGCCAAACACTGGAGCAATTTGTTTGACAGTCTCGACAATAGAGTTGGTGTCTTGAGTGGCGAGGCAGATCGGAAAGGCATCAATTCCAGCAAATTCTTTAAACAGCATAGCTTTACCCTCCATTACCGGCAGAGCAGCTTCTGGACCAAGGTTTCCTAATCCCAATACGGCACTACCATCAGTGACGATGGCAACAGTGTTTTGCTTGATTGTCAGATTGTATACCTGCTCTGGGTCTTGAGCGATCGCTGTACAAATCCGACCCACACCGGGTGTATACGCCATAGCTAAATCGCCCTGGCTCTTGATTGGAATTCTACTGACAATGCTAATCTTACCGCCACGATGCAGGTTGAAGGTGCGATCAAAGACACTGATAAGTTTGATGTGCGGCAATGCCTTTACTGCCTGCGTAATCGTCTCGGCATGTTCAGTGCTGGCGGCATCGACGTTGATGTCGCGAATTTTAAGCTGGCGAGTTTGCTCAACTAAGTCGATTTGACCAAGGTTGCCACCAGTAGTCGCGATCGCGTGAATGACGCTAGCTAACATTCCTACACGATTGGGGATCTGCAAGCGGAGAGTCAAACTAAAGCTAGAGTTAGGTGTTAATTCTACCATGCTGAGTAACGCTACTATGTCTCCTCTTGGACCGTCTAGATCTGGCCGATTATTGTCTCAGTCAGACTAGCACACTTGCATCTAGCCTATGAGAGTAGATGACCACCAAGTGTGTCTAGATACACAAATGGGTTTTTCAATTTTGGATTTTACATTCTGGATTTTGGTTTGGAGAATTTGTGGCAGTAGCCAGCTTCAGCGGTGGGAAATGAAGAAAAAAAACGCTCTCCATTGGAGAGCGCTCTTTACTTTACTGTAGAGACGTTACATTAAACGTCCCTTCTTGTTACTCGTCAATTAACCGTTGATTGCAGGTGCGGTCAATGCTACTGGTGCTGACTCTCCCGCCGCTAGGTCGAGGGGGAAGTTGTGCGCATTCCGCTCGTGCATCACTTCCATGCCCAAGTTCGCCCGGTTCAGCACGTCTGCCCATGTGCCAATCACTCGGCCCTGTGAGTCTATCACTGACTGGTTGAAGTTGAACCCGTTCAGGTTGAACGCCATTGTGCTGATTCCCAATGCTGTGAACCAGATTCCTACCACTGGCCATGCTGCTAAGAAGAAGTGCA
>CAXUIV010000594.1:0-3284 GCA_964250875.1 uncultured bacterium | reverse complement strand
TTGAAGGGTCTACAGTTGTGGTATTACAAGTATCAAAAAGCACCTACGAAGCTCAAACTCAAGAAATTGCCAAACAACTCCTAGCGGCGACGCGGGAGAATCGCTCGTTGTTTACCCAGATGCGCGACCAAATGCGTTGGGATGACAAGCTGCTCTCTTGGACAATGGGCAACCCAGGGCTACGAATGCAGTTGTTTCGCTTCATTGATTGTCTGCCCTCTTTGAAGAGCAAAGCGGAAATTGCTGGTCATTTGCAGGAATATCTGGGAGATCCGTCAGTTGAACTGCCAGCAGCGCTGAAGGGACTGCTCAACTTTGCCAACCCAGAATCAATGCCGGGGCAGGTGGCTGCGACTACTGTGGCGACAGCTGTTGAAACTTTGGCTCACAAGTATATCGCTGGGGAAAATCTGAAACAGGTACTGAAGACAATTGAGCGCTTGCGGAAGGATAAGATGGCCTTCACCCTTGACCTACTGGGAGAAGCGGTGATCACCGAAGCTGAGGCTCAGTCTTATTTGGATCGTTACTCAGAATTGATTGCTCAACTCACCGCAGCGGCAAAGACTTGGGCACCAGTAGCGGCGATTGACCAAGCAGATGGAGAACAGCTACGGCAAGTTCAGGTATCGGTAAAGTTAACGGCATTTTACTCCCAGTTTGACCCCCTCGACGCTCAAGGCAGTCAAAAACGAGTGAGCGATCGCATCCGCGTACTTCTGCGCCACGCCCAAGCCTGTGGGGCAGCCGTTCACTTCGATATGGAGCAGTATGCTTACAAAGACCTGACGCTATCCATTCTGAAAGATCTATTGATGGAACAAGAGTTCCGTTCGCGCACTGATTTAGGGATAACAATTCAGGCTTATCTCCGCGACAGCCAGCAGGATGTAAGGGATTTAATTGCCTGGGTAAAACAGCGTGGCTATCCCTTAACAGTACGTCTAGTAAAGGGAGCATACTGGGATCAGGAGACGATCAAAGCCGATCAGAAACATTGGCCTCAGCCCGTTTATAACGACAAAGCTGCCACCGATGCTAATTTTGAGCAGATCACCCAAATGTTGCTGGAGAACCATGAGTACGTTTACTCAGCGATTGGCAGTCACAACGTGCGATCGCAGGCTCGCGCCATTGCCATAGCCGAAAGCCTCAACGTCCCCCGGCGGCGGTTTGAAATGCAGGTCCTCTACGGCATGGGAGATAAGCTGGCAAAATCTCTGGTTGACCGGGGCTACCGCGTGCGAGTCTACTGTCCCTACGGCGAACTGCTGCCAGGGATGGCCTACTTGATTCGCCGTCTGCTGGAAAATACAGCCAATAGTTCATTCCTGCGGCAGAATTTGGAAGATCGTCCGGTTGAGGAACTGTTAGCTCCACCCACCAATTTTGGGTTGCCGATTGCCGATTTTGGATTGGAGTCTAACGAAGGATTAAAAACTGTTAAAACTAACGACCAACGCGACAATTCAAAACTCAAAATTCAAAATTCAAAATTCATCAACGCTGCTGATACGGATTATGCAGACCTATCAGAAACGGAGAGAGTCCAGCAGGCTTTTCAACTCGTGCGACAACAGATGGGTAAAACTTATTTACCCCTAATTAACGGTCAGTATGTTGAGACTCAAGAAACGGTAGATTCTGTTAACCCATCCAATGCGAGTGAGGTGATTGGTCGCGTTGGTCTGATTTCGGTTGAACAGGCAGAACAGGCTTTGCAAGCAGCTAAGGCTGCATTTCCTAAGTGGCGTCGCACACCTGCCAAGGAACGCGCTGACATATTGCGTAAAGCAGGTGAGTTGATGGAACAGCGGCGGGCAGAATTAGCCTGCTGGATTGTTTTGGAAGTCGGTAAGCCATTGCAGGAAGCTGATAGTGAGGTTTCAGAGGCAATTGATTTTTGCCACTACTACGCGGCAGAGATGGAACGATTAGACAGGGGAGTCAACTACGACATTGCTGGCGAAACGAATTGGTATCACTACCAGCCACGAGGCATTGCCGTCGTGATCTCTCCTTGGAATTTCCCCCTGGCGATCGCGACTGGAATGACGGTGGCGGCGCTGGTTACTGGCAACTGCACTTTACTGAAGCCAGCTGAGACTTCCTCCACAATCGCGGCGAAACTGACTGAGATCTTGGTAGAGGCAGGGATACCCAAAGGAGTGTTTCAGTATGTGCCAGGAGTTGGGTCAAAAGCGGGAGCTTATCTGGTCAAGCATCCCTATGTTCACCTGATCGCTTTTACTGGTTCCCAAGCCGTAGGTTGCCGCATCTATGCTGATGCCGCCGTTTTACAACCCGGTCAAAAGCACCTGAAGCGGGTGATCGCTGAAATGGGTGGGAAGAATGGCTTGATTGTGGATGAAAGTGCTGACCTCGATCAGGCAGTTGTGGGCGTTGTCCAATCGGCTTTCAGCTACAGTGGTCAAAAATGTTCTGCTTGTTCGCGGGTAATTGTCTTAGAACCAATTTATGATACCTTTGTGCGACGGCTGGTTGAGGCAACGCGATCGCTCAACGTCGGTGTAGCTGAAGCACCGAGTACCCAAGTTGGTCCTGTGATTGATGCCAAAGCGAGAGACAACATCAAGGACTATATTGAGAAAGGTCGCTCAGAAGCAAATGTAGCGCTAGAGATGCCGTCGCCCTCGGATGATGGCTACTTCATCGGTCCAGTCATCTTCACGGAAGTTTCGCCCACCGCGACGATTGCTCAGGAAGAGATTTTTGGCCCAGTTGTGGCAGTGATTCGGGTAAAAGATTTTGAGGAAGCGATCGCGGTTGCCAACAACACCAACTTCGCCCTCACTGGTGGTCTCTACTCTCGGACGCCTTCCCATATTCAACTAGCTCAAGAGCAGTTCGAAGTTGGTAATCTCTATATCAATCGCACTACCACAGGGGCGATCGTCTCTCGTCAGCCTTTTGGCGGCTTTAAGCTCTCTGGAGTTGGTTCTAAAGCTGGTGGCCCAGACTACTTGCTGCAATTCTTAGAACCGCGCACTGTTACCGAGAACATTCAACGTCAAGGATTTGCGCCCATTGAAGGAGTAGATTAGCGCATGGGGCATGGGGCATAGGGCAGAGGACGCATTCTATTTCCTTTAACTGAGCTTCAGCCCCTACTCATTATGAATGAACGCGCAGAAAGCACGGAATTACAATTTATGCTAACTGTTGAAGTAGCTACATTGCCTGAGCAGCTTGCTGCGGCTAGAGAAATCAGACGCTTAGTTTTTCAGGTGGAACAAGGAGTCGAACCACTATTAGATTTTGAT
>CAXUIV010000593.1:1597-3288 GCA_964250875.1 uncultured bacterium | reverse complement strand
CCTAGGCACCCTAGCAACATCAACACCATTAATAAACGCGCCAATCGTTTCACGATCTCTCTACCTCTTTGCATCATACTGAGATTAAAACAACTGAGATTAAAACAGTAGACTGCTTGCAGCCTAAGAATCTGGGAGTGTCGTTGCTCCGCAGTTGACCGTCACCAGACATCTGCCAGCATTCAACAGTAATAAAGTTAATTTATGCAAGCAGTCTGATATGCCGTATTCACCAAAAACTAATATACAGCTTCTCAATACCTAAAATATCTACTGCTACTGGCTTTGGTGCTGATTTTGCAAAAATTCATCTAATGCTGCAAACGAGCCAGCGTAGGCGACTGCGTCTGCATCATGGCTCTTGAGATGAACTGTGTATCGCTTAAATATTTCTTCACTAGCTCCCACATCAGCTAGGTATCGATATGTTGTCTCTCCAAAGGCAATATCTAAACCAATTTCCTTTGTCGCTGATTCTAAGCGAAAAGCTGCGTTTACAGTGTCCCCTAGGGCGGTGTAGTCAGGGCGATCGCCGCTGCCTGTATTGCCCACCATAGCGTAGCCCGTGTTTACCCCTGCCCCGATTCGCAGCGGAAAGGGTAAGGGGTATTGATTATGCAGCTCGGTTGTCATCTTGTGTAAAGCATTTACTGCCTGACAAACGCGGAGGATTTCCTCATTGCTTACGCTTTTGGAACCGTGAAACCAGACAGCCATGACCGCGTCACCAATGTATTTATCCACCCAGCTATCATGATCCCCAATGATCTTGCCAGCATGGCGAAACCAAGTGCCGATGACTGCTGAGAGGAGCTTTTCTTCCAGTTGACGGGTAAGTGCGGTAAATTGCCGAATGTCTACCACCATGACTGATATCCAGCGTCGCACATGCAGGGTTGATGTTAGTGTCTCCTTGGCCTCAATGGGTGGCGGCGGCGCTTGGTCAGTTGGGCAGTAAAAATCCAGCTCAGTCTGGCCAAACGTCAGATGGTCGCCATTACGCAACACTACGGGTACACTCACCCGCCTGCCATTTACAAAAGAACCGTTACGACTTCCCAAGTCAATCAAGAAGAAGTCACCATTTTCCATACACTGTAGCAGCGCATGGTTTCTAGAAATCCAGCGATCTGGTATGACAAAGTTGTTGTCATCACTGCGACCGACAGTCCAGCAGTTACTATCCGACAGTGGAATGTGGCGCTTACCAGACTCAGTTTGCAGGAGCAAATAGGGAGAGGTTTGCAAAATCACGCTCAGGCAATAGGGACGACAATGAACTCAAGCGCTTATTGTTTGAATTATTCCGGATGTGCACCAATCATTCCGGATATACCTTCTCACTCTGCTGCCTGCTGCTTGTAGAAGCAGTGTTGACTACAGAAGTTCACGCCGCAGCAGCAGCCAGCCAAAATAAGCCATCTACCAAAATTGTACTCAACACTGCTCCACTAAATGCATACCCATAGACTTGCTGATACCGTAATGGCAATATGCCAATCGTCAGGAGAGTCAGACCTAGAATCAGTGCCCAGCCTTGCCCCCAAGGAGTTTGCACCTGATCGAGCGCACTGTGTAGAATCGGGCCTGCCAATTCTGGTGCCTGCATAATTTGCCGCCAGTGAGGAATCAAATCCACTAAGTAAAAGTAGGCGTCAGTTAGAGCTGTACCTACTAGCGATCCCAAGTAA
>CAXUIV010000593.1:0-1578 GCA_964250875.1 uncultured bacterium | reverse complement strand
CCCAATTCCGCCACAAGCACCACAGAGCAAATGGCAACCCAATTGCCTCTACTGGTAAATGCAGTAATGGCTCCCACCGCAACCACCCCCAGTAAAGGGACCCAGCCAACCAGCTCCAACTGAATCCTAGCAGAATATCTCCCCACAAAGCAGTTGAGGGACGAGATAGCAGCGCCCAGCTTAACCATAACCATCCTGCTGTGAAGGCTAAACTCAGCTCAGGCAGCAGCCTGACTAGTGGGGCTTCAACGAATACTGGCACAGATACTAGGAAGACAGACGCCGCAAAAATCATCCAGGCGGCACGGGAGCCGAGTCGCCACGCCAAAGGAGAAGATCCGACCTCCGATGGGGCTGGCTGGATAGAGTGAGTAGATACAGAGTAGGAAGACAAAGTATTGTTTACCAACGAATTGTTAAGATTATTTAATTATATTAAACTTACGGAATATTTCATCACGAATATCCCCCCCAGGGGCATATATATCATACAGGCCAACTGGCACAGCTGTAACCGGGTAGGTTATACCAGGAATGTCTATTCACCCTCAAAATGCGTATGGTATTACCTTTCGTTTTAGCTGCCTCGGCTTGTCCCAGTGATTTGGACTTGGGTTTTGTCCAATTAGGTTGGTTTAAGGTGATTTTTTTGGGCATTGTCCAAGGCATCACGGAACTACTACCGATCAGTAGCACCGCTCACCTGCGCGTCGTGCCTGCTTTGTTGGGATGGAAAGACCCTGGCTCTGCTTTTTCTGCCGCGATGCAGCTTGCCAGTCTAGTCGCTGTCATCGCTTATTTTTGGCAGGACATCAAGGAATTGACTGGAGGGACGGTAAGGGCAATTACCAAGCGAGATTACGATTCTGTGTCCTTTCGGCTAGTGTTAGGGATTTTGGTAGGTACACTTCCTATTATTGTTAGTGGTCTATTATTCAAGAAACTTCTCAACACCTGCAACTCCCCTCTGCGCAGTCTGTTTGTGGTGGGGGCAGCCTCGCTGGTGATGTCTCTACTGCTAGCTTTAGCAGAAAGACAGGGTAGAAGGGAGCGAGACTTTGAGCAGTTAACGCTGTGGGATGGTCTGTGGGTTGGAGTTGCTCAAGCCTTTGCGCCAATTCCAGGAGTTTCCCGGTCTGGTTCTACGCTGACTGCGGGTCTGTTTTTGGGCATGAAGCGAGAGACAGCAGCGAGATTTTCTTTTTTACTCGGCTTACCGGCTGTAGTGTCAGCAGGAGCGTTGGAGCTGCTGGCGCTCTTTAAAGCTGGCCTCAGTACGGAGGGTTGGCTAGTTTTGCTGGTAGGCTTGACCTCTGCCAGCATTTCAGCCTTCCTGGCAATCTACGGTCTCTTACACTACTTAGAAAGGCAAAGCACTTGGATTTTCGTCTGGTACCGCTTGGCACTGGGTGTATTTTTGATTGTTGCGGCAGCAAACGGACTGGTTCATTGATGAGTTCTATTGGTTCTAATAGAAGAAGGAATTAATTATTTCAGACGTATGAGTGAGCCTTCGATTCGTCCTGCCCTAATTACCAGGGTTCTACCCGACTCGATTGCCGCAGAGGTAGGATTTGA
>CAXUIV010000592.1:0-3298 GCA_964250875.1 uncultured bacterium | reverse complement strand
GATCAGCTCCAGTGCGAGTTTTCCACTCCGGTGATGGGAGTTTTGAGTTTTGAGTTTTGAATTTTGAATTTTAAGACTCCAACCCAGCTCTCAACCTCCTATTGGCTATTCAACGTTCTGTAAATTCTCGAAGGTAAACAGCATGGCATTGCCGTTACTTGAATACAAACCGACAACAAACAATCCAAGAGTCCGCAGCTTTGGCAAGGCGGATGAGAACGAAGATACTCCCTATATCTATCGACTAGAGGATGTCAATTCTCCAATCGAGATGAAAGCGCTGGTTTGGGCAGCTTATCGCCAAGTTTTCAGTGAGCATGAAACGCTGAAGTTCAATCGCCAAACTACTCTAGAAAGTCGGCTGGCGAATGGCTCAATTACGCCTCGTGACTTTATCCGGGAGTTGGCAAAGTCAGAACGGTTTTACCAGTTAGTAGTCTCAGTAAATGACAACTATCGACTGGTGGAAGTCTGTATGAAGCGCTTGTTGGGTCGGGCACCCTACAACCAGGATGAAAAAATTGCGTGGTCGATTAAAATCGGCACGCTAGGGTTTCATGGCTTTGTGGATGCCTTGGTAGACAGTGAGGAGTACACTGACGCCTTCGGGGATTATACCGTTCCCTATCAGCGCAAGCGGATGGAGGGACGCCCCTTCAATCTGGTGACTCCTCGCTACGGTGAAGAGTCCCGTGAAACAGCTGGTACGGTCAAGACTGATTGGCGCTTCGCGTTGGAAAAAGTCTACAGCCGTAAGTACAAAGAGAAGCAGCTACCGGAAGGCGACCCCCGCAAGTACCGCGATATGGCAGCTGCTGTTAGCAACAAGCCTAACTACGCACAGCGTGTTTCTGCCTTTGACATTGACTACCTGAATAAGGTGCCTGTTCGTGGCAAGCGCTAGGAGTTCGGATAAAACTCAGATCTAACTTGCTCCTATATTTAACTGGGTCTAGTTTCCACAAGTCTCGGACGATTAGCTGACGTTGTTAGCTGTTTGTCGAGTCAGGTGGCAACTAGGCCCAGTAATTTTTTGGGAAGCATGTAGAGACGTTGCATGCAACGTCTCTACATAAATATCTAAACCAAACAACTAAATATCTTGTTCGCTCAGCTCGCGAGTCATGTAGTCGAACGGCTCATCTACAAAGGCAGTATCTTCAATTCCCGCCTCTGTAGCTTGCTGTTTGACAATTCCCTTCATCATTTGGATGCCCTGAACAGTAGGACCGATGGGTACACCTAGGGAGTTATAAGTTTCCCGTAACCCCTGTAGCACTCGCTCATCCAGTACGTCCATGCTGCCTGCAACCAGCGCATAGGTGGCGTACCGGAGGTAGTAGTCCATATCCCGTAGACAGGCAGCGTAGCGGCGAGTTGTGTAAGCATTGCCGCCAGGACGAATCAGTTCTGGTTGTTCTTCGAACAGCCTTGAACCAGCCTGCTTGACAATTGCCGCAGCATTGCTGTTGATCGCTGCCGCCGCCTGAACTCTTGCTGTACCTGTCTCAAAGTAAGACTTCAATCGGTCGATCGCGTTCCGATCAAAATAGCGACCGGCGACGTCGTAGGTTCCGATTAAGCTTGTCACTGCGTCCCGCATGAAATTCTCCCAACTTTTCCTAATTTTGTGATTTGATATTTCTGTCCGTTGTCCGTCGTCCGTTGTCCATTGCTGAAAGCTTATTAATATACGTATTTTGACAGGAGACAACCAATAACCGGACCCGGACGGTCTTAACGAGGAATATTGCAATCTAACCGTGCGTCAGCTTACTTATGAATTTTATGCCAAATCTGACCTCTGTGAGCTAATTGAAGAAGTTCAGAGTTCGGAACAGGTAAGGGGTGAGGGGCAAAGAGCAGCCTTTTGAGTCCTTACCTGCTAAGTCAATTGAGGTTTTGTATCAAGAATTACAAAACTCCATCGACTCTCTTCCTAGGATCATGCAGAAGTGGTGTAGCCCAGTTTTCACCTATTATGGCAGCAGCCTTTGAATATCGTCTGTATTAAGCATTGCTGATAAGGAGTCATCCATGCCTGAAACCTCACAAGAAGTCTTGAACATGATTCAAGACCAAAACATCGAGCTAATCGACCTAAAATTCGTTGATCTGTACGGCATCTGGCAGCACTGTACGTTCCACCGCAGCCTAGTTGACGACGATGCCTTTTCTACAGGTATAGCCTTTGATGGCTCCAGTATTCGAGGGTGGAAGGCCATTAATGCCTCAGACATGTTGATGGTGCCAGACCCGACGACGGCTTGGATCGACCCCTTTATGGAGGTGCCGACCCTAAGCATGATCTGCACCATCAAAGAACCCCGCACCGGAGAACTGTATGAGCGCGACCCCCGTTCTATTGCTGAGAAGGCAATTGACTATCTGATCTCGACTGGTATTGGAGATACGGTTTTCTGTGGCCCAGAACCTGAGTTCTTTATATTTGATAGTGTCCGCTATGACCAAGAAGGTCATCAAGCCTATTACTATATCGACTCTGAAGAGGGAATATGGAATTCTGGTAAGGACGACCCCAAAGGCAACCTTGGCTACAAAATTGGCTACAAGCGTGGCTACTTCCCGGTAGGACCTTCGGATGGCCTACAAGATATCCGCAGCGAGATGCTGCTGACGATGGCCAAGTGCGGCGTCCCAATCGAAAAGCACCACCATGAGGTAGCCGCAGGTGGACAGTGCGAGTTAGGCATTCGGTTTGCCCCTTTGGTCCATGCAGCCGACTACGTGATGACCTACAAGTATGTCGTCAAGAATGTCGCCCGCAAATATGGCAAGACCGCTACCTTCATGCCAAAACCTCTACACAACGACAACGGTACCGGAATGCACAGCCACATGTCCGTCTGGAAAGATGGACAGCCGTTGTTTGCAGGCGATAAGTATGCTGGCTTGAGCCAGATGGCTCTACATTTCATCGGTGGCTTGATCAGACATGCCCCTTCACTGTTAGCTTTCACCAATCCCACCACAAACTCTTACAAGCGATTGGTGCCTGGGTTTGAAGCACCTGTGAACTTAGCCTACTCAGCCGGAAATCGTTCAGCATCCATCCGCATTCCCCTCTCTGGTCCCAGCCCCAAGGCGAAGCGGCTAGAATTCCGCTGTCCCGATCCTAGCTCCAACCCCTATCTAGGATTTTCCGCCATGCTCTGTGCTGGTCTAGACGGCATCAAAAATCAGATTGACCCTGGTGAACCTCTAGACGTAGACATCTACGAAATGAGCAAAGAGGAGTTAGCCAAAGTACCCAAGGCTCCAGCTTCTCTAGCAGAAG
>CAXUIV010000591.1:0-3307 GCA_964250875.1 uncultured bacterium | reverse complement strand
TAGGCGGGGGTGGTGCTGTTGGACGTGGAGCTAGCGCCTCTAGTACCTCCTCAGCCGACTGAAAACGTTGGTTTGGTGCTGCTACGAGCATCCGGTCTAAAACGTCAGCAAAGCGATCATTTACCTGGGCAGAGGGTCGCCAATTCCATTGATTGTTGTAGGCATCAAATAGTTCTGATGGCTCCTTGCCCGTCAGCAGAGTTATGCAGGTTACAGCCAAGGCGTACAAATCTGTAGACGGGTATACCTCACCTCCGGACATCTGCTCTGGAGGGGCAAACCCCATGGAATAAATCCCCGTTGAACGTCCACCCGCTCCAGCAGTGGCTTTCGTGACCTGCTTGACTGCACCGAAATCTAATAGATAGAGCCGCCCCTTGCGGTCATGCATGATGTTGGAGGGCTTGATATCTCGGTGAATAGAGCCACTCTCATGCACAAACTGCAACACCGGCAGAATTTGCCGCAGCACATTTAGTACTTCTGCCTCTGAAAACTTGCCCTTCTCTGCCAATTCCTCCTCTAGGTTTTTACCATCAATAAATTCTTGTACTAGGTAGAAAAGCTTGTCCGGCTTTCCAGACTGCCAACCCGGCACAGTCAACTCAAAAAAGGCGAACAAATTGGGAATTTGGTTATTTTGGCTGCCCAGAGTTTCTAAAACCGCAGCCTCTCGCTCAAATAAATTTTGAGCCATCTGCAACTGGCTAGGGTTTAAATCAGCTGAGGGTTTAAACTGCTTTACCACACATTGGCGCATTGCTGGGGTGTAGCGATCGCGTGCCAAAAATGCTGCTCCAAATCCTCCTCGCCCCAGCAACCTTAATGGTAGGTAGCGTCCTACCAAAATCAGAGGCATTCCACAGGTGGTGCAATACTTTTGCTGTACCGTCTTGAGCGTCGTGTTATCGTCTAAATCCGCGTAATAGTTTTGGGGATGAGGGCAGCTTGGACGGGTGCAGTAAACTTCCATATCAGCAGGCTGAAGAAAGGATGAGTATGGAGAACGAAGAATGAGACACAGATTGGTCGCTGAACTGTGAAGGCTGGACGATAGAATTCATCCTTCTTCCTTCATACTTTATCCTTCTTACTCCCTACTTTTTAATCCGTGACTCATCCTGCTGCCCTCTGCCCACTACCCTCTGCCCTCTGAGGCTTCATGAGTTTGGCGTTGCTGCTTCTAAGGAATTTGTTGAAGCGAGTGGCGGTGGCGAAGTCAATATCTCCCTGCTCCATCCCGGCGTGGCGAATTGGGGCAAGATCTCTTGACAAAAGGCTTCTGCCGACTTAGAGCGGTAGCGATTGGGGTTAAGGATCACTCTCAACGTTCGCTTGACGACAACGCCTTCAATCGGGGCGCAGTGAAGCATACCCATCTGTAACTCTTTGTTAATTGCTGATAGCGAGACAAAGGCAGCGCCCAGCCCTGACTGCACTGCATTTTTGATTGCCTCAATCGAATTGAGTTCCATTTCAACTTTGAAACGCCGCGTATCAATGTCGCAGCGCGTCAGCACTTGATCGATGACTTTGCGGATCGTCGATTGAGAGTCGAGAGTAATGAACTGTAGCTTGTAAAGGTCCTCTTTTTGAATCATGCCGATTTTAGCGAAGGGATGAAAGGCCGGGATAATTAGCGCTAGTTCATCCTCTGCATAGGGAATGATTTCCAGCAAGGACTGAAGTTCGGTCGGCACCTCACCGCCAATAATCGCCAAGTCTACCTGACCATTGGCTACACTCCAAGCAGTCCGGCGAGTGGAGTGGACATGTAGCTGTACCGCGACATCTGGATACTGTTGACGGAATAGCCCAATCATGCGGGGCAAAAGATACGTACCTGTTGTTTGAGAAGCGCCCACAATCAGGGTGCCGCCCTGAAGGTTTTGCAGGTCTTCAATCGCTCGACAGGTTTCTTGACAGAGGGTGAGGATTTTTTCTCCATAGCTGAGCAAGAGATATCCCGCTTCTGTGAGCTGTGCCCGTCGTCCCCCCCGGTCAAACAGAGGCACATCCAACTGCCGCTCTAGATTTTGCACCTGTAGACTAACAGCAGGTTGGGAGACATAAAGACTATCAGCAGCACGCTTGAAGCTTCCTTCAGCAGCGATTGCTTTAAGAATGCGTAACTGATCTAAAGTGAAAGGAAGGTCGGACATACGGCTAAACGCACAAAGAGGAAAGGGTCTCAAGGGCAACCAGCCACTGTGGCACTTCTACTATGATTGGTTGCCTGCTCATGGTCGGCAGCTTTACATACGATAATTAACTTATCCTACGGAGGATAGTCGATGAGGCTTCGTGTTGTTAGTTGTCCGTGTTCACTCATAACGAACAACCAACTACGAACAACAAGACTAAAGTTGGCTTTCATTAAAATACTTCATTATCTATGAGGTTCTACGATTGGTTGACACCCAGCCACTTCAAAATGCTGGGTCTTTTGTTGGGGTTTGCCATTGCTCACAGTGGCTTAGCAGCGCTGCGACCTTGGGCAGAGAGACGAATTCAGCCCCGCCCCTACCGTATTCTATTTGCTCTGATTAGTTTACCTTTAGCTGTTGTGCTGATTGTCTACTTTTTCAACCACCGCTATGACGGCCTACAGCTATGGCAGGTTCAAGGCATCCCTGGAGTGCGATCACTTGTGTGGGTGCTATCAGCAGTCTCTTTTTTGTTTCTATATCCAGCTACATTTAACCTGCTAGAGATCGCAGCGGTCCAGAAACCACAAGTTCACCTCTACGAGACTGGAATTATTCGGATCACCCGTCACCCTCAGATGGTGGGGCAGGTCGTTTGGTGCATTGCCCACACGCTCTGGCTCGGTACAACCTTCACGCTTGTCACCTCAGTTGGGCTGATACTGCATCATCTGTTTGGGGTTTGGCATGGCGATCGCCGTTTACGCAGCCTCTACGGGGAAGCTTTTGAAAGTGCCAAAACCCGCACCTCCGTTGTTCCCTTTCTGGCCGTGATCGACGGGCGTCAAACACTCAAATGGCAGGAATTTTTCCGTCCCGCCTACTTAGGAGTAGCCATTTTTATCTTCCTCCTATGGTGGTCTCACCCCCTTTTAATTCAGGCAACCGGCAGCGTAGGCTGGTAATGCCTCCAAAAAAGCAAATCGCTGCCAAAACCCGATCCCGATCTTGATTACTATAGCTAATTCATTGATCCCAAATCGATGTAACATGATCTCAAGTTGATAACAAAAGCTCATAAATCTAAACAAAGGAACAGAGGCATCATGGTGCTGTCGGTTAACGAGCGGACATTTTCGAAAGAAGTTTTAGAATCTGCC
>CAXUIV010000590.1:0-3336 GCA_964250875.1 uncultured bacterium | reverse complement strand
CCAGATGCCGGAATGCCGATCAAGCGCTGGCCTGATGCCAACTTTATCACTCTGGGTCAAACCTTACAGCAATACGGTGCTACCGTAATTATCCTAGTTGGCTCTGATCGGGAGCAATCCGCAGTGATCGCCAGCGCAATTGGTGATAATGCACGGGTTTGGCCCCGTGGCAAGTTACGTGACCTAGCAGCAGCGATCGCCTATGCTGACTTGATGGTGGCAGCTGACACTGGCCCTGCAAGAATTGCTGCCGCAGTCGGTGTACCAACAATCACCTTATTCGGTCCCTCTTGGCACGGGCGTTACGGTCAAGCTCCCCCATACGTTAACCTACAAGGATACCCAGAATGTTCCGAGCGCAACGTTGGTAACTTCACCGAGCAGACCTGTTGGTACGGCGGCATTTGTCCACTAGATAAGAATTGGAACACTTGTCTAGAAGCTATCACCCCAGCTGAGGTACTCGCTGCTGCCAAACCGTTGCTAGAAGCGAGGAGTGGGGGGAGTACTATTTTTCAAGCTCCGAACTCCGAACTCCGAACTCCGAACTCCGAACTCCCCACAAACTGGTCAAATGCACGAAACATCCTGGCTATGCGGCTGGACAATATTGGGGATGTGATCATGACTGGTCCTGCATTGCGAGCAATTAAGGAGAATCTACCCGCTGCTCAAATAACACTCATGGCAAGTCCAGGTGGGGCGCAGGCCGTGTCTTTACTGCCGTGGGTGGATGAGGTTTTGCCGTGGCGTGTCCTTTGGCAAGATTTGGGGAAACTCGGTTTCGACCCAATGCGAGAGTGGGAATTGGTAAAGACTTTGCGCGATCGCCACTTTGATGCTGCAATTATTTTTACTAGCTTCAGCCAGAGTCCTCACCCAGCTGGGTTGCTGTGCTGTCTAGCTGGTATTCCTCTGCGGTTAGGCGAGTCAAAGGAATTGGGCAATGGTGTGCTGACAATAGAGGTGGCGGCTGCACCAGATGAGATGCATCAAGTTGAGCGTAACCTGCGGCTGATTGAGTCGGCTGGGTTGAGTGTGAGCGATCGCAGTCTTGCCGTTCAAGTACCTGCTGCTGACAAGGTAGAAGTCATTGCTCAGCTGGCACAACGGGGAATTGGTGATGAACCGTATTTACTACTTAATCCCTGGACAAGCTGTCAGTCTCGGAACTACGACACTCAACGCTTTGCCACTGCCGCCCGTCAGTTGGCACAAGATACCAATTGGCCTGTGGTGGTGACGGGTGTAGCGAAAGACCGCGATCGCAGTGGTCCTTTACTAAAAGCTCTCTCGCCCTACGGGATAGATCTGATCGGCACCACAACCCTGCCTCAACTAGCAGCTTTAATTGCCAACGCCCAACTCTTACTAACCAACAACACTTCTACAATGCACCTGGCAGATGCTACGCGCACTCCCAGCGTCGTCATGTTTGCTGGCACTGAGTACGAATCCCAGTGGCGACCACGTCACAACCCATCACGATTACTCCGCCGCCCAACTCCATGTAGCCCGTGCTATGCCTTCACCTGTCCTTATCAGTTGGAATGCTTGGATATTTCACCGGAGGAAGTTGTTGCGGCTGGGCGAGAGTTGCTGGGAAATACCAGATGATCCAGATTGCCCTCATTGCCGGTACTTATCAACCGCAGCGCTGCGGTGTAGCTAATTATACTGCTCGCCTCCGAGACGTTTTAAGTGAAGCTGGTATCAAGTCAACTGTTTTAACCACCCATGCAGCAGTCTTAGCCACTGATCCTAGCGTGCAAGGCGTGGTCAAGGATTGGCAATTTACTGACTTGGTAAACCTGGTTCAAGCGGTACATGCATCAGGCGCTGATATCCTGCACATCCAGCACGCAGCAGGAACATATGGATTTGAACGTGCTATTTTTCTACTGCCGCTGCTGTTGAAAATAACGAGATGGCGCGGCAAGATTGTGACTACAGTGCATGAGTATGGCTGGTGGGAATGGCAACCGCGTTGGGTTCCGCCCCAGATGGTGGAATGGCTGAAGCTGTTTGGGCAACGCCGCCACTGGTGGGATCGAGAAGATGGGTTTCTACTTACTTTAAGTGATGCAGTTATCACAACGAATGCTGAGGCTGAGGGGGCGATCCGCAGCCGACTTCCGGCTTTGAGCGATCGCCTGTACAGTATTCCCATCGCGGCAAATGTCGAAGTTGCCACAACGAACCGTGAGACAGCACGGCAGATGCTGCATGAGCTTGGCTGGCCTACGGATGCAGTTGTCATTGTCTTCTTCGGTTTTCTTCACCCAGTTAAGGGGCTGGAGACGCTGTTACCTGCATTCAAACAGGTGATAGCAGCTCAACCCCGATCGCGATTACTGCTGGTGGGAGGAGTTGAAAGCCTCGCCTTACGTGGTGAAGATGCTAAGCGATACTGGAACAAGCTGCACGCGCTGGTAGCTCAACTGAACCTAACTTCAACCGTTCATCTGACTGGCTATGTCAGCGATGAAACGGCCTCACAGTATTTAGCTGCCGCCGATATTGGAGTTCTACCTTTTAACCACGGCCTTACCCTTAAAAGTGGTTCACTGCTGGCTCTCTTAGCTCATGGTCTGCCGGTGGTGGGTACGCAGCACCCCGTATTACCAACAGGACATCCAGTTCAACTCGTACCACCCCGTGATGTCGATGCTTTGGCAGCTAAGTTACAGGAACTTACGAATGATTCCAGTAAATGTACTGAGTTAGGTGATGCAGGTCTTGCTTTTATTAAAGATTTCAACTGGTCCAAGATTAGGCGATCGCACTCGGACATTTATCAAAAAGTGCTGAATGATAACTCTAACTCACCTCCAATATCCTTATTCTGGAGGTAGTAGACTCGGTCATCAACTTGCTACAACTTCCATGACAACTGCCTGCTACTAAAGAGAATTTTATGCGATTGAATCTAAAGATGTTCTTAGAGCTGTTGAAAGACACAGCCACTGGCTGGAATAAGGCTAAGGCACCACGGTTGGCGGCAGCATTAGCCTACTACACGACGTTCTCCCTAGCACCGTTGCTAATCATTGTGATTGCGATCGCGGGCTTGGTGTTTGGACGACAAGCAGTCAGCGGTCAACTTGTTGGGCAAATCAAAGGGTTAGTTGGCAATTCTGGGGCGGAAGTTATTCAGACGGCGATTCAAAACGCCAGTAAGCCAAAGGAAGGATCCATCGCCTCCATTATCAGCATCGTCGTTCTGATCTTTGGTGCTTCTGGCGTGTTTGCTCAGCTTCAGGATGCCCTGAACACAATTTGGGAAGTGCAGCCGAAACCGTCATTAGGCGTGTTTAACCTCATTCGCAGCCGCTT
>CAXUIV010000589.1:0-3338 GCA_964250875.1 uncultured bacterium | reverse complement strand
CTAGGGCTGAACCGCCAAGCGATCGCCGCCGGATTCTCTGAATTTCCCGTGACGCCATCAATGTGGGTGAGTCCAATTCGTTTCAGCTCTTCGCTTAAATAGCGAACGGTGTCGGCAAATTGCGTAAACACCAGCACCTTTTCAGTGGGATGCTTCTGCGTTAGCAGCTCTACCAACGCCGCTAGCTTTGTATCTTGAGGAGCCAGCCACTTACCATGCTGCGTCAACACTGCGGTCAGCGCCTTGGCATCTGCCTGCAAGTCTTTCTTCAGAGAGGGTTTGAGTAGTCCCGGATGAATCCATTTGAAGCGGCGCTGATAGCGTGTAGCGTAGAGCCGATAGACTTGAGCCGCCCGCAGCCTATAGTCACTCTCAGCCTGATCAAGCACTGCTTCTGGAGTGAGGTCGCCTTCTGGATCAAACAAGGTAGCCAGGATCGATTCTGGATCTTCGTCATTGTTGCGGCTGTCGAGTAGGGCAGCTTCCTGAGTCCCAATCGGCAAATCCAGCGCCTGCTCGATCGCATGTAGGAAAATGTAATTTCGCAGAATGTGGCGGTCAATTGATTGAATAAACGCAGGTCCGCCGCTCTCCAATCGCTTGAATAAGTTGGTGCGGCTAAAGCCCATCAGTCGCTTTCCCGACCGGGATAACCCTTTAAGCTGCCGCTCTTCTGCCTCCGTTAGAGTTTTTCGTTTTGTCGCCACATAGTTACCCAGTCCATAACGGGGTAGGTTCAGGTGATTAATCGTTTCTACGACTTCATCGGAATACAGTGATGCATAAGGATCGCCGTCCTCACCGAGGCTAAATTTAATCGTTCGCGGCTGTCGGATGGGAAAGTAAGCTCGTCTACCATCAGTGAACTCTAAATACGTCCGGGGTTCTCTGCCCAACTCTTGTTCTAGGGGCAACGGTTCATCCAGCTTGGCGTAGTTTGTTTGAATAAAACTACGAGTTCGCCGCACCATGTACAGTCGCATCAACTCCCGCCAGTCATCTGGATGCTCACTTTGTTCAAAGGCAGCAAGCGATCGCACTGGAGCCTGATGTCTGCGAATAAACTCTAGTTCTCCGCCAATCTCGTTCAGCAAGGCTTCTGGACGCACTCCTAAGTCCTTGTCTTCCGGGACGAACAGCCGCAGTTGAGCGGATAGATCGAGATAGGTTTTGTTGTAGGGCGTTGCTGAAAGCAGAATACAGCGACTTTCATTGGCGACAATGTACTCTTGAATGGCTCGATACCGCTTGCCCTCACGGTTCCGCAGGTTGTGGCTTTCATCAATCAACACCACCCGGTAGCGGCGTAATTCTGGCAGCTCATGCTGCACTCGGCTGAGGGGTAAGACTTTGGCCAGTAGACGGTAACGGTCCACATAGTCTTGCCACATGGGTACCAGCGTTTTGGGGCAGATAATCAGCGTTTCCAGGAAAAAATCTTCCTGGAGAATTCGCGCTAGCGTTGCGGCAATCAATGTTTTCCCCAACCCCACCACATCCCCAATCAACACACCTCCCCGACGATTGACATGATGGGCCGCAATTTGGACGGCAGCCCGCTGAAAGTCGAACAGATTATCTCCCAGATCGCGAGGAATCCGATACTCCGATAGTCCTACCCGCGCTTCTTGAGATAGGTGATAGGCAATTTTGAGGTAGATGTGATAAGGCGGAATAGAAGCTTCTCGTGCCCAACTGTCATCAATCAGGGCAACCAACTCTTCAGAAATATCAAAGCACCAGTGGTCTTCCCAGCGGTCATCAAACCACCGCTGCAACTTTTGACAGGCATCATGGTCTAGGACATCCACATTTAGCTCACCCTGATACTCCAAACCTGACAGTGTTAGATTGCTGCTGCCCAGAATGGCTATTGTTGGGTTATGGCGATCGTTGCGGTGCGCCAAATAGAGCTTGGCGTGCAGCGAATGTTTGAGAAACAGCTTGACAACAAGTTTCTTCGCCTTGATTTGACGGCTTAACCGCCGTATACCTGCCTCCTCGTCGTTGGTCGGAGTCCCAATCGTCAGCTGCTTACGAAACTCCTCGGCAATCTGTCTTTTAAATTGAATAACTCGATTATTATCAATGCCGTGACCGGCCGCTATTAACCTTCTCGAATCGTATAGCTCTTCTTGCGGCAGCGTCTGCATCCCCACCAGCAGGCGGCAAGCCTTATCGCCACCCTGAAACTTCTCAATCAAATCATCGACTTTGCGCCAGCCCCTGAGATTAAAATACCCAACACAGAAATCAGCCCGTTCTGCGACCTCCAAGGCGCTTCGCAATGTGGGGAGTAGATATTGCTCTATGTTGTCGAAAATGCGTGGCATGGCTGCTCTCAGTAGGCTGCTGACAGTAGCCTCAATTTTAAGGGCATAATGCAGGAGATTCTCACTGGCAAAACAAGGCTAACTGACGCATCTAGAGAACGTGATGGCAAAAGACCTGTTTCATGAGGCAGTCAGACGTGGGCTGGAGAAAGACCAATGGACGATTACCGACGACCCACTCGACCTGGAATGGGAAGAGGTTAAAGTCAAAATCGATTTGGCAGCCGAGCGGTTGATTGCAGCCGAGCGGGGTGAAGCAAAGATTGCCGTTGAGATTAAAAGCTTTATCGGCACTTCAGCCATTAGCGATTTTCACACGGCTTTAGGGCAATTCCTTAACTATAGAATTATGTTGGAAGTGAATCAACCCGAGCGGCTGCTCTATCTAGCGGTTCCCCTAGAAACTTACGAAACCTTCTTTCAAAGTCAATTTGCCCAGGTAGCTGTCGAGCGGTATCAACTCAAACTCATTGTTTATGAACCTATAACTGAGGAAATTGTGCAATGGAGAAACTAGAACGGTATCGAGCCTGTATCCAAGACCTTTTGGAGAAACACAGCCAGTATAAAAATCGAGAGGAAGACGTAGAAAGCGAGCTGTTTTTTGACTCGGTGCGAGACCGCTACCAGCTGATGCGTGTCGGTTGGAAAGGTTTGAAGCGGGTTTATTACACCGTTCTGCACTTTGACATTAGAGACGGCAAAATTTGGCTTCAGCAAAACACAACCGACATTGATGTGGGTCAAGAATTGCTGGAAATGGGTATTTCTAAAGAAGAGATTGTCTTAGGTATACACCCTCCCTACAAACGTCCCTACACCGGGTATGGCGTTGCGTGAGAAGACAGACAACCTGTAGAGACGTTACATCTAACGTCTCTACATACAAATGCTCGTGGAGTTAGAACGTGGTACAGATAACAGCAATTACTGATGCTATTAAGAGTTTAGCAGATGTAGAAACTCGCTTCAATCTAAGACGAACTGAGGATGAGCAGTTTTTTA
>CAXUIV010000588.1:0-3339 GCA_964250875.1 uncultured bacterium | reverse complement strand
TAGTTTAACACCTGAGGATAAAGCTGAGACATTAGAGCAGGTGCTAGTCCTAACAGCAGTGGGGCAAAATCCGACGGAGCAGGGAATGCAAAGTGCCAGAACAGCAATCAAGATTTTGAAAGGGACGGTGGTTGAATTACCTGCTACATCCCAGTTAGTTGAGGAGTGTAACCGATTGTTGCCTGCGATCGCCAAAGCTTTAAAGTTAGGATAACTGCGTTCTCCGTTCAGTGGTCTACTAGCTGAGAGTGATCGCCTAATCTTCCACGACCTTGGTCAGGAGCGGTTCAGATAAGCATGTAGAGATTATTGCCTGCAACGTCTCTACAGTTGAGTTTTCACAAGCAACCGTTAGCTGAACGGTACTGAGCTAAGACCAAGAGCGGCGGAAGTTGAAGAAGTCTTCTAAGAACTGCGACGCTGTTTTGGTGCCGGGGCGTTGCTGGCTCCAGGCAGCAGAGGTTTGGTAAAGGATCTCTGCCAGACTGGGAAACACGGGAACAAGCTGAGCGATCGCACTCACCTTAAGTTTTTGACCGATTGCTAGAGCCACAACCTGAATCAATTCCTCAGCTTCTGGTCCCAGCACAGCAGCTCCTAAAATTTCACCATTGCGTCGTACAACCAACTTGCAGACCCCAGTTGTTTCGTTTCTGAGCTGGGCTGCTGCTACTGTCTTAAAGTACTGCTGCAAGACCAAAACGTCCTGAGGATACTGGCGTCTTGCTTGCGTCTCGGTCAAGCCTACCCGTGCCAAAGTTGGGTTGGAAAAGATCGCCCAGGGAATGCAGCGGTAATTCGCTTTGAATGTGGGGAAAAACAGAGCGTTTTTGAGAGCAATTCGAGCTTCATAGTTAGCAATATTGACAAACTGGTAGTCGCCATTCACATCGCCACAGGCGTAGATGCGAGGGTTAGTGGTTTGCAATTTTTCGTTGAGCTGTAGTCCGCGTAAATGCGATTTCACCCCGACCGCTTCCAGGTTTAAAGATTCAACGTTGGATACTTGTCCAGCTGCCACCAGAATTTCATCAGTTTCGATGGCCTCGTCTCCTGCCTGCACCCACTTCTTGTCCTGAATTTGCTTGACCTGAGTAACAGACGTTTGGGTAAGAACACGGACACCTTCGGCTTCCAGAGTTGCCTGCACCAGATGAGCTATATCAGGGTCCTCTTTAACTAGAAGCTGGGAACGCTTCACAACCACTGTAACCTTAAAGCCGAGCAGCGTCAGGGTTTGAGCTAGCTGGCACCCATCTGGGTCACTACCCAGAATGATCCAATTTGGTGGCTGTTGGGTGGAGACATTTATGCTTTGACAAATATCAGCAGTGGTCAGATAGCCAGTGGCTTGCAGTCCTGGAATGTCTGGAATGGCAGAACGAGTACTGGTGGCAAGTAGATATGCGCGTGCTCTGAGGAAACGTCCTTTGACAGCAAAAGCAAGGTGCGGTTTGGGGTGAAACTGACCACTACCAACGATGACGTCTACTCCCGAGGCAGCTATGACAGAGAGAGAGTACTGGTCCTCTATGTTTGAAACAGCGCTTTCGATCCACCGCATAGATGCCGATTGCCCAGACGTAGCATCCCGACTTAACTGGGTTAAAGCGTGTGGCGCGAGGCGAGCCAGCAGCGACTGTGCTTCGGGTTCGATCAGAGCCACCCTAGCTCGAAGTTGAACGGCAGCAATTGCCGCGTAGCGTCCAGTCAGACTGCCGCCAACAATGACAACATCGTATTCAAGCGCCACTAATAGATTTCCTCTAAAGCTTGGACCAAACGCCTGTTTTCAGTCTCCGAATGCACAGCTACCCGGAAGTAGCGATCGCCCAGAGACGGAAAGCTGAGGCAGTCACGAATGAGAATCTGGTGGCGTTTCAGTAACGTCTTTTGGACTTGAGAGGATGAGTGTTGTGACTCAACCAGCAAAAAGTTAGCAGCACTGGGATAAGGTTGCAGCCACGGTAGTTGCGCCAAGCCCTGAAACATCTGCAACCGCGCCTGTGGCAACCAAGCCCAAGTCTGCTGTTGAAACTCTGTATCTCGGACTACAGCTACTGCGGCGGCGGCGGCAAGAGCGCCTACCGGCCAAGGGTCGCGCTGCTGCTGCCAGCGTTGCAGCCGGTCAGGATGAGCGATCACATATCCCAGTCGCAGTCCAGGCAGACTGTAGAATTTGGTGAGCGATCGCAGAATCACTAAGTTTGGATATTTCTCTACTAGTGAAACCAGGCTTTGTTCCCGGTCTGGAGGCAGAAAATCCATAAAGGCTTCATCCACTACAACCAGGGCAAATTGCTCCAGATATGGTATTATACCCCTCCGCAAAAACAGTTGACCCGTAGGATTGTGAGGGTTATTCAGCAACAAACCACTCTTGGAGAACTCAACCGTCGAACTCTGAAAGCCAAGAGAACCAATCTCTCCAACTTCGAACTCCGAACTCCGAACTCCGAACTCCAAGGACTCTTCCATCACCTTGGCCCCAAACGCCCTGAGTGCCCGGTAGTAGTCGCCAAAAGCTGGGGTGATTAGGTAAGTCGCAGTTAACTTTGCTAACTCACAGCCTGCCCAAGTAAGTAACTCTGCCGAGCCATTACCCGGCAGAATCCAGTTAGGCGGTAATTGATGCAATTGACTAAGAGCCGCTTTTAGTTCCTGATAATCAGGGTCTGGATAGTAAGTCAGCTCGCTTAAAGCCGCTTGAATGGCAGCGATCGCACTCTTAGGCGGTCCTAAGGGGCTGATACTGGCAGAGAAATCCAGAATAGCGGCAGGAGAACAGCCTGCCAGTGCCGCTGCCCAGGCTAGATTTCCCCCATGTACTGGTTGCATCAAGAATAAATTCCGCTCTAAAGAACCGTTATTCTTCTCCCGCAGGCGAGACCTTTTCTCTGAACAGCTTCCCGGCAGAAAAGGCTGGAACTTTTGTTGCCGGAATGTCCATTTTGTCTCCAGTTTTGGGATTGCGACCTTCACGGGCTTTGCGTTCCCGTGATTCAAAGGATCCGAAGCCCACTAGCGTTACCTTATCACCAGTAGAGACAGCCTCAATAATGGTTTCCAAAGCTGCTGTCAGCACCGCATCAGCCTGTTTCTTTGTCACGCTGGCCTTGTCAGCCACTGCATCAACCAATTCACCTTTGTTCATACGATCTCCTTTGAGTTTGCTCAACGCCTGCACTAGGGCTAGCCAAATCCTGTTTACACATTTGGCATCGTCTTTGGGAGGGATTCCAATTTAAAATGGCTGAAACTCCCATAGACTCGACGTTTCAATGACTCATTCTAAGGTGTGGTTGCCTAATCTGGATCCACGAAACCTTTAAGATATAT
>CAXUIV010000587.1:0-3353 GCA_964250875.1 uncultured bacterium | reverse complement strand
GGCATTATGGATGCTCGTGGCATCGTGGCTGCATTAGCACTAGGAGCAAGTGGGGTGCAGATGGGAACTGCCTTTCTCGCCTGTCCTGAGAACAATATCCCAGAGGTTTATCGGCAGGCGGTACTCAATCGTCAGGATGAAGACACAGTGATAACTGAGGTATTTTCTGGCAGACCTGCCAGAGCGATTCGCAATCGATTCATCCGTGAAATGGAGCATTATCGTGATAAAGTTCTTCCGTTCCCAGCGCAGATGTCGATCGGGCGAATTTTGCGTCAAGCCTCTACTGAGCAGTCAAATCCAGATTTTATCAGTATGTGGGCGTGTCCCAAGCTGCCATCGCCGCGATGCGACAACGGGGTGGCGGATTGATCGTCAACATCGGGTCTATCCTGGCATCACACGCGAGTGCATCGACTCCTGCCAGCGGTTCATCTACGGCTAAAGGAGCAGTTCATGCGCTCACGCTCAACCTGGCAATCGAATTTGCACTCCAAAACATTCGCGTTAATGTGATCGCACCTGCTGTTGTCGAAACTCCATTATTTGATTTGTTGCTAACAGTAGAACAACTCGCCGGATTGAGTTCCTCTCATCCACTCGGACGGAACGGACAACCTAGAGACATTACTGAGGCAGTTTTGTTTTTGGCTGATGATTCGCGTTCTGGTTGGATTACTGGAGTCGTATTACCTGTAGACGGTGGTGTAGGTGCTGGACGGAACTAATCGATTCCGTCTAGTCGGGACCACTCACTCAGGATTGCAGGCAGAATCTTTCTCTCATTGTTCTTCAGGAGATATTGCTCAAAATGAAAGACCAATCAACCATTGTCTTTGACCGAGAACGTGCTGCTAACTGGGACAAGCTATCCGCTAAATTGGCTCCGAGCAAGGATGCACTTCATTTACTGATCCGCCTGGTGCTTTCTGAACTGCCTGACGATGCCCGCATTCTCTGTGTTGGTGTGGGAACTGGCGCGGAATTGATTTACCTTGCTCAACAGTTTCCGCAGTGGCAGTTCACGGCGGTAGAACCTGCGGCACCGATGCTAAACATCTGCCGCCAGAAAGCCCAGGAGTGTGGAATTACATCGCGCTGCACGTTTCACGAAGGCTATCTCGATTCCCTTCCCGCATCGGACGCTTTCCATGCAGCAACCAGTATTTTGGTTTCTCATTTCATCATGCAGTCAGAAGATCGGCGCAACTTCTTCCGTCAAATCAGCGCCCGATTGCGCCCAAATGGATGTTTGGTGAGCGCTGATTTGGCTTTCGATCGGTCTACTCCAGCTTACAAAAGTTCTTTAGAAGTTTGGCTGCGACCGCTGCAATACGCTGAAGTGCCTGCTGGGGAAATCGAAAAGATGATCGGCGTATACGGGCGGAGTATTGCCATGCTACCGCCGCAGGAAGTTGAATCAATTATTGCATCGAGCGGATTTGATAGTCCTGTCTTGTTTTTCCAGACCCTGCTCATTCATGCTTGGTATGCTAGACGAACACCTCTCTACCAACCTGAAAACAATAGGTGAATGATCGACTTATCTTTACTTAAACTCAATTATGACTAAGGAACCGCACGTCTTTCAGATCGGTCAAGCCACAATCACTCGTGTCAGTGACCTAGAACTCTCCAATTTCACCCCGACGAAGCTACTCCCAAACTGGAACCCGAAGGTACTGACTGAGCATTCAGACGGCTTGCCACCGGAGACGATGGATACTGCCCGTGAGCATCTGCTGATGAGCGTCCATAGCTGGCTCGTTCGCGATCAGGATCGTACCATCCTAATCGACACGGGGGCAGGAAACGGGAAAAACCGCCCTCATGCTCCCTACTTTGACCACCTCGATACGCCTTACTTGGAGCGGTTGCGCGCTGCTGGTTGCAAACCGGAGGACATCGATTACGTCCTGCTCACCCATCTCCACGTCGATCACGTAGGTTGGAATACGCAGTTAGAGGACGGGCGGTGGATTCCCACATTCCCGAATGCCCGCTACATCTTTGCCCGCGCTGAGTACGCCTACTTCACTGATCCTAAAAATTTCAACGATCGCAACAGGACGAGCTTTGCTGTTCAGAAGGACAGCGTTGACCCAGTGGTCGAAGCGGGTCTCACTGACATGATTGAGGTGAACGGGAGCGAACCAATCGAGGGCTTTGCGTTTTACCCAACGCCCGGTCATAGCATCGCACACGCCTCGATCGTTCTGCGATCAGGCGGAGAAACAGCCTTTTTTGCAGGCGACGTAATGCATCACCCGGTGCAGGTGTTCCGTCCTGAGTGGAATGCAGTACTCGACGCTTTCCCAGACGCGACACAGACATCGCGGGCTTGGGCACTCGCCTTTGCCGCAGATCGTCAGGCTACCGTGTTCAGTTCACATTTTCCAGCTTCATCCGTCGGAAGCGTAGAGCGAGACGAATCGGGCTTTAGATGGAAGTTTGCCTAGTTCTGCAAGGATCGCTTTAAGTACCTCACCCAAATCACACCGAAACCACGCTAACACTATAAGAATCTGACAAATTGTTGTAAGAATCTGAAAGAAGTTAAGCATTGGAACTGGGTACACTTCAGATAAATGAGTTGAAATTTTGTTAAATAGAAGCAAATTTATGGATCTGAGTCATATTCATGCTTTCACGGATGCAATGCAGTGCAAAGATCTGGATGCCATGAGCGAACCTGCTTAGGAACCGATCGAGAGTATCTCAGCGCTGTCAATGCCCAACTCCGATATCTAACAAATGATCCTAAGCTAGAGGCAAAATGAATCATATCCCAGAAAAAACTCACCTTAATGTTGGTGCGATTATCTTTCCGGGTCTCGACCAGACCGACTTTACCGCGCCATTTGAAGTCCTTTCGCGGCTCCCAAATTCTACTTTCCATATCCTTTGGAAGGAAAAAATACCCGTGAAGGATGTTAAAGGATTGATTTTGACTCCAGAGAAAACGCTCTCTCAGTCACCGCAACTCGACCTGCTGCTTGTTCCCGGTGGCTATGGACAAGAGGCATTGATGGATGATGAGATGATTCTTTCCTTTATTCGGGAGCAAGCCGTCCATGCAAAATATGTGTTTTCCGTCTGCACAGGAGCCTTGATCTGTGGAGCGGCAGGTCTACTCAAAGGGGTTCGAGCAACAACGCATTGGTCAGCCTTTCATCTGCTTGAGTATTTTGGTGCGATTCCCATTGATAGACGGGTAGTAATTGATGGCGCTTGTGTGAGTGCCGCAGGTGTCACTGCCGGAATTGACGGAGCATTGCGCGTTGCTGCACTTTTGCGCGGCGATCGCGTGGCTCAAGAGATTCAACTCCAGATTCAATATGCGCCTGAACCTC